>JALYVC010000363.1 GCA_030853445.1 Actinomycetota bacterium
CCTCCCACTGGTGCGCCGCAGCCAGCTGCACCCCGCCGAGAACGGCGTCCGGGTCGCCCTCGGCGCCCCCGGCGCAGACCACCCACGACAGCAGCTCACCGGCAGCCTCGCGGGCGAGCTGCCCGGCGTGCCACGCGTCGTACGACGCCGGGGTCGGGCCCAGCCCGCCCGGCAGCAGCCGGGCATCGTCCTCACCCCATGGCCTCAGCCGGATGCCGACCTGCCCCTGACCGTCGCCGAGCGGTGGCGGGCGCACCCAGCGGGTGGTCGGGGTGAGGGGGTCACCCGGGGCCAGCGTGCCCGACCAGCTGTCGCGCAGGACCCCGTTGCGCATGATCCGGGTCTCGCCCGGCGCGATGCGGAAGCCGGTGTGCCACGCGACCCGACGCGAGGCCACGTTCCCGGCTGCGGCGTGCCACAGCACGAGGGGGCACCCTGCGGAGAAGGCGTACGCCACGACGAGACGGGTCGCGCGGGTGAGGTGGCCCTGCCCCCTCGTGGCGGGGTGTGCAGCGAAGCCCACCTCCCGCACCCCCTGGCCGAGGTGGCTGAGGTCGACCAGGCCGGCGTACCGGCCCTCGACCTCGACCGCCCACTGCCACCGCTCACCACTGCCCCAGCCCTCCTGCGCGAGGACGAGGAACGCCTCGGCGTCGGCCCGGGTGTAGGGGGAGGGCAGGGTCAGGGACCATCGCTGCACGACCTCGTCGTGGCACTGCTCGACGACCGCGTCGAGGTCGGCGGACCGCAGGGCCCGCAACCGCACCGTGCCGTCCGCGAGCCCGGGGACCCCTGCCTGTGAACTGCCGCTCATCACCCCACCCAACCAACTGCGCAGCCACGGGGGCAAGCGGGTTGTGACGAGGTGGCGGAAAGCGGAACGGCCGCGCGGGGGCCGTCCGTTGGGTGGGTGGTCACGGCAGCGACTAACCTAGGTCGCGGTGTGGCCCGGTGCCGTCGGCCGGTCCCACGCCCCGTGACCGTCAGCACAGCCAGCACCGCCAGCACCGCCAGCACCGTCACAGCATCCCGACACCCGTCGTCAGCCCGAGCAGGAGTTCCCAACGTGCCCAAGGTCTTCGAGAAGCTCCTGCGTGCCGGCGAGGGACGGGCGATCAAGAGGCTGGAGGCGACCGCCGCGCAGGTGGCTGCCCTCGAAGAGGACTTCGAGAAGCTGAGCGACGCCGACCTGCGCGCCGAGACCGATGTCTTCAAGAAGCGTCTCGCCGACGGCGAGACCCTCGACGACCTGCTGCCCGAGGCGTTCGCGGCGGTGCGCGAGGCCTCGCGCCGCACCATCGGCAAGCGCCACTTCGACGTGCAGATCATGGGCGGTGCTGCCCTGCACCAGGGCAACGTGGCTGAGATGAAGACCGGCGAGGGCAAGACCCTCGTCGCGACCCTGCCGAGCTACCTCAACGCCCTCTCGTGCCGGGGCGTTCACGTCGTCACCGTCAACGACTACCTCGCGGAGTACCAGTCCGAGCTCATGGGCCGGGTGCACCGCGCCCTCGGGCTCGAGACCGGCTGCATCCTGTCGTCGATGACGCCCGAGCAGCGGCGCGCCGAGTACGCCAAGGACATCACCTACGGCACCAACAACGAGTTCGGCTTCGACTACCTGCGCGACAACATGGCCTGGTCGCCCGAGGAGCTCGTCCAGCGTGGGCACAACTTCGCCATCGTCGACGAGGTCGACTCCATCCTCATCGACGAGGCGCGCACCCCCCTGATCATCTCGGGCCCGGCCGAGGCGGCGACCAAGTGGTACGTCGAGTTCGCCCGGCTGGCCAAGCGGCTCACGCGCGGAGAGCTGGAGTCCGGCGAGGGCGACTACGAGGTCGATGAGAAGAAGAAGACCGTCGGGGTCCTCGAGGCGGGGATCGAGAAGGTCGAGGACATGCTCGGCATCGACAACCTCTACGAGTCGGTCAACACCCCGCTCATCGGCTACCTCAACAGCGCGATCAAGGCCAAGGAGCTCTTCAAGCTCGACAAGGACTACGTGGTGATGAACGGCGAGATCCTCATCGTCGACGAGCACACGGGCCGCATGCTCGCCGGGCGGCGCTACAACGAGGGCATGCACCAGGCCATCGAGGCCAAGGAAGGGGTGGAGATCAAGAACGAGAACCAGACCCTGGCGACGATCACCCTGCAGAACTACTTCCGGATGTACTCCACGCTCTCCGGCATGACCGGCACGGCCCAGACCGAGGCCGCCGAGCTCAACTCCATCTACAAGCTCGGGGTCATCCCCATCACGACCAACCGCCCCATGGTGCGCATCGACCAGGCCGACCTGGTCTACCGCACCGAGGACGCGAAGCTCACCGCCGTGGTCGACGACATCTCCGAGCGTCACGAGGCCGGCCAGCCGGTGCTCGTGGGCACGGTCAGCGTCCAGAAGAGCGAGCGTCTGTCGCAGGAGCTGCGGGGGCGTGGGATCGCCCACAACGTGCTCAACGCCAAGTTCCACGAGCAGGAGGCCAGCATCATCGCCGACGCCGGCCGCCGGGCCGCCGTCACCGTCGCCACCAACATGGCGGGTCGAGGCACCGACATCATGCTCGGCGGCAACCCGGAGTTCCGTGCGGTGAGTGCGCTGCGTGCTGGCGGCCTCGACCCCGTCGAGACCCCCGACGAGTACGAGGCCGCCTGGGACCAGGCGCTCGAGCAGGCCGAGGCGGCGGTCCAGGCCGAGCACGACGAGGTCAAGGAGCTCGGAGGGCTCTACGTCCTCGGCACCGAGCGACACGAGTCGCGGCGCATCGACAACCAGCTGCGCGGTCGCTCCGGACGCCAGGGCGACCCCGGCGAGTCGCGCTTCTACCTGTCCCTGCAGGACGACCTCATGCGGCTGTTCAACGCCGCGATGGTCGACCGCTTCATGACCACGGCCAAGATGGAGGACGACGTCCCCATCGAGTCGAAGATGGTCTCGCGGTCGATCGCCAGCGCGCAGAGCCAGGTCGAGGGCCAGAACTACGAGATCCGCAAGAACGTCCTCAAGTACGACGACGTCCTCAACCGGCAGCGCCAGGTCATCTACGAAGAGCGGCGCCAGGTCCTGCAGGGTCAGGACATGGAGGAGCAGATCCGTCACTTCGTCAACGACGTCATCGACGGCTACGTCGCCTCCGCGACGTCTGACGGGTTTGCCGGCGACTGGGACCTCGAGCAGCTGTGGACAGCCATGAAGGGCCTCTACCGCCCGATGACGGTGACCATCGACGACCTTGCGGAGCACAGCGGCGGCCGCGGGCAGATCACGGCCGACCAGCTGCGTGACGAGCTGAAGTCGGACGCCCACCGCGCCTACGACCTGCGCGAGGAGATCCTCGGGACCGAGGTCATGCGCGAGGTCGAGCGGCGGGTCGTGATGTCGGTGCTGGACCGCCGCTGGCGCGAGCACCTCTACGAGATGGACTATCTGCAGGAAGGCATCGGTCTGCGGGCCATGGCCCAGCGCGACCCCCTGGTGGAGTACCAGCGCGAGGGGTTCCTGCTCTTCGAGGCGATGATGGAGGGCATCAAGGAGGAGTCGGTCTCCTACCTGTTCAGCGTCGAGGTCGACGTGGCACCCCCCGTCGAGGCCGCCGTCGTCGGCGGGGCCCCGATGGCCGTCGGCGACCTCATGGGGGCCCTCGCTGCAGCCACCGGTTCCCCGCAGGACGGCGACGCCGGGGCGCTGACACCGCAGGATGCCTCCTCCGACGACTCGAGCGCACTGTCGCACGAGGCCCGCCCGGTGATCACCGCGAAGGGCCTGCAGGACGGTCCGACGGCCCGTCGGCTGACCTACTCCTCACCCAGCGACGACGGGGGCGTCGAGCAGCGCGTCGTCGACGACACGCCCGAGGGTGCGCCGGCACCCACGCCCCGCGCCGAGCGCCGCACCTCGAAGAAGGGCCGCCGTCGGGGCCGGTGAGCGACCCGGAGGTCAGCCGACGAGGATCTGCGTGACGACCCAGCGGCCGTCGAGGCCCTCGAGCCGCAGGGCCAGGGCTCGCACTCGTCCGCCGGCGATGACGACGAGCGCGGCCTCGGCGACGCCGTCGGCCGGTTCGCAGACCCGGACCCGCTTGACGACGGGCGGCCGCCCGCCGCCCAGCCCCCGGCGGACGGCGACGAGCGAACGGCGAGCCACCACGGCATAGACCTCGGCCGTGGTCCACCGCACGACCTGGGTCGAGGGTCGAGCGCCCCACATGACCTCGACCAGGGCCTGCCCGAGGCTGCGGGCGAACGCGTCGGGCCGGGGCAGGTGCTGCCGCGCAGTCGGCTGCCGCTCGAAGAAGCTCTCGTCGTGGGGATCCGACAGGGCCAGCACGCCCTGCACGTAGTCGCCGGACGGCAGGGGGGCCACCTCGAAGGCCTCGTCGGCCGTGATCCGGGGCGGTTCGCGGCGGGGGATCGGTGTCACTCGCAGGTGGCGGACCCCGGCGGAGGCAGCCCCGACCGGCCCGGAGGTCGGCGGGAGGATCCTGGCCCGTGGACCGGGAGCACCCACCCCCTCACCGTCCTTCGCTGTCGGACGGTGCGCCGAGCACCTGTCCGGGCTGGATGTGGTCGGGGTCCGGACCGACCACGTCCCGGTTGGCCGCGAACCACCGGGGCCACTCTCGGCTGATCGCGGCGGTGCTCGCGTGCAGTCCCAACTCGGAGGCCGCGATGCCCCACAGGGTGTCTCCGGTGGTGACGGTGACCGACGCTCGACCGGTCGTCCCGGTCGTCCCGGTCGTCCCGGTCGTCCCGGTGGTGCCGGTGGTGCCGGTGGTCCCGGTGATGCCGGTGCTTCCGGGGCTGCGGCCGGTGCTGGTGCCGGTTGCGGCGAGGGTGGCGGCGGTCGAGGCCACCACGGGCCGTGGGCTGCGGGGTCCGAGCACGCCGAGCCCCGGAGCCGATGCTGGGGCCGGTGGGGTGGGTGGCGTCGTCGTGCCACGGGACGACGGGTCGGTGGGTGACCTGGGGACGAGGTCCGGGGAGAGCCCCTCGGCGGGGTCGGCCCGGCCGGGAAGCGG
>JALYVC010000369.1 GCA_030853445.1 Actinomycetota bacterium
CGCCGCGCGCCGTCGCGACCGGTTGGCCCGGCGCCACCAGCGCTGTCCCCCAGTCGATCTCGAGCCTCGTCGGCTCCGGCTCCGGCCGGCCCGGCACCCAGATGCCGGCGGCGGTGAGCTCGTCACCCTGCCGGACCAGCACCTCGTACGGCGCACCGTCGGCCACCGGCCGCCCGCCTGCACCGAGGACGACGAGCCGGTCGACGTGTGGCAACCAGGGACCGAGCCGGTGCTCGACGACGACGAGGGTCAGTCCACGGGCGGCGACGACCTCGGAGACCACCGCACGCACCGTGGCGGCCGTGACGGCGTCGAGCATCGCGAGTGGCTCGTCGAGCAGCAGCACGCGTGGGCCGAGCGCCAGTGCCCCCGCCAGGGCGAGGCGCTGCTGCTCGCCCCCGGAGAGGCTCGCGGGTGAGGCGCCCGGGGGCAGGTCGAGGTGCACCTCTTGCAGGGCCCCGCGCACGGGCGCCGCCATGGCCTCCCGCGGGAGGCCGACGTTCTCCAGCCCGAAGGCGACGTCACGCCCGACGGACGTGGCGACCACACCGGAGCCCGGGTCCTGCAGCACGAGACCGACGAGCCCGGCGGCCGACTGCGGGTCGTGGCCACCGACGGTGACGCCGCCGGACAGGTCGCCCGCGTCGGCGGTCAGCAGCAGCCCGCCGAGCGCGCGCAGCAGCGTCGACTTGCCAGAGCCGCTGGGCCCGACGAGCAGCACCCGCTCACCGGCGCCGATGCGCAGTGAGACGTCGTCGAGCACCGGGGTGCGTCGCCCGTAGGGGCGCCAGGTCAGCTGGTCGACCGTGACCGGCGCTCCTGCGAACGACGACACCTCGGGTGGGCGGCGGGGCAGGGTGGTCAGCTCAGACCGCCCCGGCCTCGCGCTGCTCCTGTCCGGCGGGGAAGGCACCCAGCGCCCCCGCCCTGGCCAGACCACGGGTCAGCAGCCAGCCGAGCCCCCCGGCGACCACGGCACCCGACGCGGTGAGGATCACGAGGTAGGCGACCTTGTAGCCCATGCCCCAGTCGGCCCAGTAGGCGTACCACTCGTAGACGGCCTCGAAGGGCGCGGAGAGGGCCCCGGCCAGCACGGCGGTGCGGATCCCGAAGGAGGCATAGGCGAGCAGGAGGAAGGCCAGCTCGGCGCCGGCGCCCTGGAGCAGACCCGAGTAGACGGTGGCGATGCCCCAGCTGCTGCCAATCAGCGCCTCGACGACGGCGGCGATGAGCTCGCAGAAGAGGGCCGCCCCGGGGCGGCGGACGACGAGCCCGCCGACCACCCCCGCCACCAGCCACGGGGCGGCCGTGATGCCCTGGAGCGGGGGGAAGACGGCGGCCAGCGCCGTCGACGGTGCCTGGTAGGCGAGGGACCACGCCCAGTAGGCCACGCCGAACGCGACGCCGAGGAAGGCGCAGGTCAGCAGGTCGATGGTGCGCCAGCGCATCAGGGCGCCGGTCGCGCGGATGGTCAGGGGTGTGCGGCCGGTGCCGCTCGTGTCGGTGGTGTCGTTCGTGTCGGTGGTGCTCATGGTTCCTGCTCTCCCAAGGGTCCGGACGGAGTCCTCGGGGAGGTGTTCACCCGGCATACGCGTCGCGGAGGCCGGGAGCACACCTGAGATAGCTCGACTCCCTTCGCCGGTGCTAGCCGGAGCAGGTTCGAGGGTCTGCGGCGGGCCGCACTCTCAGCGCCGTGGCGCTCCCCTGTCGTTCAGTGCTGCCGACTGTACCTCGTCGGCGCCGGATCGGCACCGCCCAGTCGGATGTGGAAGAGTCGTACGCAGGAAAGTCCGACGACGAAAGGACGACGCAATGGGTCCGATGGCGTGGAAGCTGCTCGGCACGGGAGCCGCAGTGCTCGCCGGCTCGCTGGCCAACAAGGTGGTCTCCAGGGGGTGGAAGGCCGTCTCGGGCAGGGATGCTCCCAACGACCCGCTCAACACCGACGACGTGTCGTGGAAGGAAGCGCTGCTCTTCGCCGCCATCACCGGCTTCGCCGTCGAGGCGGCTCGGGTCGCGGCCCAGCGCAAGGCCTCCCAGTACTACGAGAAGTCGTCCGGGCATCGTCCCGGCGCACTGGTCGGCAAGGGCTGAGACCACCCCCACGACGCGTCCGGGGTCAGCCGGCGTCGTGGAAGGCGCGGTAGTTCGTCATGGTGACGAGCGCGGCGATTCCGGTGCCGTGCACCAGGCGCACCCGCTGGCGGGGCACGAGGGCGTCGAGCGGGTCGAGCCTGCCGCTGTCACCGCGCGATCCGGTGACGGTCGCCGCGCCCGTCAGCTGCACCCAGCTGGCGGCGCCGGCGACGCTGACCGGGCCACCGACCAGGTCGACGACCTTGACGCCCGCGACCATCCGGCTCGTCTTGGTCATCACGTTGAGCACCCGCGACGGCCCGCCCTTCGGCTGGACGAAGGTCTGGGCCTGACCCGAGAAGGCGAAGGGCTCGAAAAGACCGACGTCGGTGTGCGCGCCGTCGACGTCGAGACCGAGGCCCTGACCCCAGATCGGCACAATGGTGCGCTCGACCCCGGGAAAGGTCGAGAACTCCGCGTCCTGGGTCACCTCGGCCACGCTGATCCGCCAGACGAAGTCGGGCCCGACCACCCCCAGCAGGCGCTTGGCCAGCTCGCGGGTCGACCCGTGACCGTTGCGCCAGGGAACCGCGGGACGGTCGGCGAAGCGGACCAGGCCGAGCCGGTCGGTGGGTTCGCCGTTCACGCCTCCCCTCCGAGGGGTCCGGCGGCGAGCAGGCTGTCGTCGATCAGTCGGGCAAGAGGCACACCAGGACGATATGCCAGGTGGGTGTGAGACGGAGCGTCGAGGACGGTCAGGCCCGGTCGGGCCCCCACCCGGATGCGACCGATGTCGCTGCGGCGCAGGGCCCTCGCCCCGCCCACGGTCACCGCGAACAGCGCCTCGGCAGGGGTGAGCCGCATCTCGCGCACCGCCAGGGCGATGGCGAAGGGCACCGAGGAGGAGAAGCAGGTGCCGGGGTTGCAGTCGGTCGCGATCGCGACCGATGCTCCCGCGTCGAGCAGGGCTCGCCCGTCGGGGTAGGGGGAGCGGGTCGAGAACTCCACCCCGGGCAGCAGGGTCGCGACGGTGGTGGCGGCGCCCTCGACGAGCGCGTCGACGTCGGCGGGCTCCAGGTGGGTGCAGTGGTCGACGCTCGCGGCCCCCAGCTCGACGGCCAGTCGCACGCCGGGGCCCGGCCCCAGCTGGTTGCCGTGCACGCGCAGGCCGAGACCCGCGGCGCGACCCGCCTCGAGCACGACCCGGGCCTCGTCACCGTCGAAGGCGTGAGGGCTGCCCGGCTCACAGAAGACGTCGACCCAGCGGGCGTACGGCGCGGCGGCGCTCAGCATCGTGCCGGTCACCAGCGCGACGTAGTCGGCTCGGCGGGCCGAGTACTGCGGGGGCACGACGTGGGCGCCGAGGAAGGTGACCTCGGGCGTGACCTCGGCGGCGAGCCGCAGCAACCGGGTCTCGGCCTCGACGTCGAGCCCGTAGCCCGACTTGACCTCGATCGTGCCCGTGCCCTGCGCCCGCATCTCCGCGACCCGCGCGGCCAGCAGCGTGCGCAGCTCGTCGTCGGTGGCGGCGGCCGTGGCGGCGACCGTCGTCGCGATCCCCCCGCCGTCGTATGCCGTCCCGGCCATCCGGGCGGCGAACTCACCGCTGCGCTCGCCCGCGAAGACGAGGTGCGTGTGGGTGTCGACGAAGGCGGGGACGACGGCCCGCCCCCCGACGTCGATGCGCCGATCTGCCTGCGGGGCGAGGCTGCTCGCCCCGACCCACACCACCCGACCGTCCCCGTCGAGCACCACGGCCGCGTCGCGCAGCTGGCCGAGCCCCTCGCGGTGGTCGGCGCCGACGACGTCGTCCTCGGGCCCGGTCAGGGTCGACAGCTCGCCGATCCCCGTGACGACCAGGCTCACCCCGCCTCGCGCAGCAGGTCGAAGGCGTCACGGAAGAGCGGGGCGACGGGCCCGAGGCGCACGTGCTCGCCGCTCTCGACGACCACGTGGCCCCCGACGACGACGGTGTCGACGTCGGCGGCGGTGGCGGCATACGGGATCTGGGCGGGGCGCACCCCGACCGTGCGCACGGTGTCGTCACGCACGACGACGAAGTCGGCGAGCCGCCCGACGGCGAGGGCGCCGCCCTCAGGCACGCCGAGGCTGCGGTAGCCGTCGGCCGACGCGGCCTCGAGCAGCTCCTCCGGGGTGAAGCGGCAGCGCTCGCCGGTGAGGAGGCGCTCGTGCATCTCGAGCCCGCGCATCTCCTCGAAGGGGTCGATGACGCCGTGCTGGTCGGAGCCGAGGGTGAGGTGGACCCCGGCGTCGGAGAGGGCGCGGGCGGGGCCGATGCCGTCGGCGAGGTCGCGCTCGGTGGTCGGGCAGAAGGAGGCCATGGCCTCCGCGTCGGCCAGGAGGGTGATGTCGCCGTCGGTGAGGTGGGTGGCGTGCACGGCGGTGAGGCTGGGCCGCAGCACTCCGGCCTGGGCGAGCAGCTGGGTCGGGGTGAGGCCGTAGTGCACCTGCGCGGCGACGTTCTCGGCCGGCTGCTCAGACAGGTGCACGTGCAGGGGCTGGCCGGGGTCGAGCCCGTCGACCACCTGGACAGCGGCCGCGAGGGCGTCACGGGGGACGGCGCGGACCGAGTGCAGCGCGGCCCCGAGGGTCACCCACGGGCGGGAGCCCAGGCCCTGCCGTCGGGCGGCCATCCGCTCGGCCCAGGCGTCGACCGAGCCGTCGGAGAAGCGGCGCTGCTGGTCGGCGAGGGGTACGTGTCCCTCGCCGCTCAGCCCGCCCGCCAGGTAGAGCGTGTCGAGGAGGGTGAGCCGGATGCCGGCGTCGGCGGCGGCGTGGGCGAGCGCCTCGCCCATGGCGTTGGGGTCGGCGTAGGGCCGTCCGACCGGGGTGTGGTGCAGGTAGTGGAACTCGCCCACCGCGGTCGTCCCGGCGAGGACCATCTCGGCGTAGGTCGCCCGGGCGAGCGCGAGGTAGGAGTCGGGCGTCAGGCGAGCGGCCACGGCGTACATCTGTCTGCGCCAGGTCCAGAAGTTGCCGTGGCCCTCGTCGCTGCGACCGACCTGCGCCCGCCCTCGCAGGGCGCGGTGGAAGGCGTGGCTGTGGGTGTTGGCCAGACCCGGGAGGACGACCCCGGGCAGCACCATGTCGCCGGGATGCAGGTGGGCGTGGGTGTCGACGCCGGTGAGACGCCCGCCCTCGACGGTGAGGCGCACATCGGTGGCGGCACCGGTGGGGAGCAGGGCATGGGCGGCGAAGTAGGTGGTCAAGCCGGTGCTCCGGGGGCGGGTGCCCGGGTCGCTGCCGTCGCCTCGGTGAGGTCGGCCACGACCCGCGCGAGGGCGGTCACACCCTCGTGGCAGTCGGCAGGGTCGGCGTGCTCGTCCGGGGAGTGCGAGATGCCGGTCGGGTTGCGCACGAAGAGCATTGCCGACGGGATCCCGTGCTGGGCGAGGATGCCCGCGTCGTGACCCGCTCCCGTCCCGAGCACCGGGGCGGCTGGCCCGACTGCGGCGGCGAGCCGCGCGACGAGAGCCTCGTCGAAGCGGGTGGTCGCCGTCCACGACTCCCGGGTCACGGTGGTGCGCACTGCCTGCGCCTCGGCGGCCAGGGCGGCGACCAGATCGCGCACGGCGTCCTCGTCGGCCCCGCGCGCATCGAGCCAGCCCGTCACGTGTGAGGGAACAGCGTTGGTGGCGTTGGGTTCCACCTGCACCCTGCCGGTGGTCGCGACGCAGCCACCGGCCTCGGCGAGGCGACGGGCGGTGAGGACGAGCCCGGCATACGTGAGCATGGCGTCGTCGCGGTCGGCGAGCCGGGTGGTGCCGGCGTGGTCGGCACGACCGGGCACGTCGAGGCGCCAGCGGCCGTGGGGCCAGATGTCGGAGCCGACGGCCACGGCGCTGGTGGACTGGTCGTAGCGCTCCGTGTCTGCGAGGGCGCGGCCCTGCTCGACGTGGAGCTCGACGAAAGCCGAGATCCGTTGCAAAGCCTCGGGATCGGCCTCCAGCGGGCTGTGCCCCGAGGCGTGCAGGGCCTCGGCCATGGTCCTGCCGTCGGGGTCACGCAGGCCCATCGCCTCGTCGGTCGTGAGGGCGCCGGTGAGGATGCGCGAGCCGGCGCACGCGATGCCGAAGCGGGCGCCCTCCTCGTCGCCGAAGCAGGCGATCCCGAGTGGCACGGTCGGTGTGAGACCGGACGCACGCAGGGCGTCGACCGCTGCGAAGGACGAGACCACGCCGAGGGGACCGTCATACGCCCCACCGTCCGGCACGGAGTCGAGGTGCGAGCCGATGGCGACGCCACCGCGGCGGCCGTCGGCGCGCACGGCGTCGGGGTCGCCCCACCAGGCCCAGAGGTTGCCCGCCCGGTCGGTCACGACGTCGAGGCCCCGGTTGGCGCACTCTCCGGTGAACCACTCCCGCAGGCTGCTGTCCTCGCGGCTCCAGGCGTAGCGGCGGTAGCCCCCCGTGCGAGCGTCGCGCCCGAGCGGGGTCAGGCCGGCCCACATCCGGTCGAACGCCGCGGTGACGGTCGGCCCGGCCCTGGGCGCGGCGGCGGTGCTCACGAGACCAACCTAGGCTGTCCGGCATGACGGGGGTACTCGAGGGTGAGGCGAGAGCGGTGGCGGCGGTCGAGGCGGCCGGCATCGCGTATGCCGTGACCCGCCACGGGCGCGTCGGCTCGCTCGCCGAGGCGGCCGCCGCGCGCGGTCTCGCGCCCGACGACATCATCAAGACGCTCGTCGTGCGGCGAGGTGAGGACGACCACGTCTTCGTGCTCGTGCCGGGAGGGCGCACCTTCAGCTGGCCCAAGCTGCGAGCGCTGCTGGGCGAGAACCGGCTGTCGATGCCCGACGCGGCCGGGGCGCTCGAGGCGACGGGCTACGAGCGCGGCACCATCACGCCTTTCGGGTCGACCCGGACCTGGCCTGTGGTGGCCGACACCTGGGTCGTGGGGCGCACGATCAGCCTGGGGGCAGGTGGGCACGGAGTGGCGATGACACTGCACGGCGACGACGTCATCCGGGTGCTGGGGGCGCAGGTCGCCGATATCGCCGACGACGAGGGGTAGCCGCCCCCCACCCCACCCGCACGGGGGGTGGGGGTCGGGCCGCAGCCCAGGGTCAGGCAAGGGCCTGGACCACGGATCGGTGCGGACGGCCCCGCCTGACGTGAACGGCGATCGCCGCACTGGTCACGGCCGCCCAGCCGCACCAGACCGAGGCGAAGCCATCGACGGTCAGCACGGCGATCACGGCGACGGCCCCGAGGTTGACGGCGCCGAAGATGGCGATCTGGTGGTAGCCGGAGGCAAGCGCCGACGCGCACGTGGCCACCACGTAGGCGCCGACCACGACGTCGGCGAACGGCAGGTCGATGCGGTAGGCGATGTGGTGTCCGGCGAGGTCGGCGGTGACGGGCCCGCGCAGCATGGTCGCCAGCAGGGCGGTCGCCACCACCGCGCCCAGCACCGCGAAACCGGTCATGACGCTGCGTCGGGGGCCGCGTGGCTCGAGGGCTCGGATCGCGAGGGGGACGTAGACCGGCAGGATGCCGAACGCGAACAGCAGGTAGACCCAGGTCGCCACCACCCCGAGCTCCGAGGGGACGGTGCCCTCCAGGCCCCACCAGACGAAGGTCTCGACGAGCTGGTGCGCAGCGAACATCACCGGGAGCGCCGCCAGGGCGAGGTGGTCGCGTCGCTGCCGGACGTGGAGCAGCACGTCGGCGCCGATCGCCCCGATGATCACGCTGCCGATCAGGTCGGCCTCGGCGGAGAAGCACATGGTGGTCCGCACCTTATGCCCGCGTGCCCCCGGGGCGGCCAGACCTAGTTCGAGGCGCTGGTGGCTCGGAACGGAGGCGGGGGTGGGGGATCTGCCCGGTCTGAGGGCGGCGGCTGGTGGGTCCCGACGTCTCAACAGCTCGCATATCGGCCCTTGCTTGGATAAGCCGATAGTGATAGCAACGAGAGATGCAGACCTTCGGCCACGACCTCGGCCTCACAGCCCGCAGCGTGTCCACCGTGGAGGTCGGTGGCGTGGTGGCGCGTCGCAGCCTCCTCACCCGCACGCTGGCGACCGACCCCGACGACCTGTGGGACGCCCTCACCAGCCCGGAGCGGATCCCGCGGTGGTTCCTGCCGGTCAGCGGCGACCTCCGCGTCGGTGGCCGCTACCAGCTCGAGGGGAACGCCGGCGGTGAGATCGAGGCGTGCGAGCCTCCTCGCCTCCTGCGGGTGACGTGGGTGATGGGCGACTCCACGACCTGGCTGACGGTCACGCTGCGCCCGAGCGGTGCCGTGCCCGAGGAGACGACCCTCGAGATGGAGCACGTGGGGCCGGTGCCGGACGAGATGTGGACCCGGTTCGGGCCCTCTGCGACCGGGATCGGGTGGGACATGACGTTGAGCGGCCTGGCTCGCCACCTGCGCACCGGCGAGGACAACGACCCCACCGAGTTCACGGCCTGGTCGACCTCCGCAGGCGGGACGGGGTTCGTGCAGGTGTCGGGGGAGCACTGGCGGGCGGCTGACCTCGAAGCCGGAACGGCCCCCGCCGAGGCCGCAGCCCGGGTCCGGCGCGCCGTCGCCTTCTACACCGGCCAGCCCGACCCCCCGCAGGCCTAGTGGACGCCTTCGCCGCGCTCGCCGACCCGACCCGCCGCCGCCTCCTGGAG
>JALYVC010000385.1 GCA_030853445.1 Actinomycetota bacterium
GCGTTGGCCCCGGGCACGACGACGATCGCGTTCTCGCCGCCCCCGTCGACCGTGACGACGGCGTGGCCGGTCGGGACGCCATCGACCACCGTGAGGACCGGCCGGATGCCGCGCGCCTCGAGCCGGCGTGCGTACGCCTTGCCTGCCTCGTCGTCCCCGACGCACGCGACCATGACGACCTCGGCACCGGCCTCCGCAGCGGCCACGGCCTGGTTCGCGCCCTTGCCTCCCGCCAGGCGCCGCAGGTCCTCGCCCAGCACGGTCTCGCCCGGCGAGGGCATCCTCGCGACCCGGATGACGAGGTCGACGTTGAGCGACCCCACGACGACGACACGACCCATGCGCCCACCGTAGGCCGTGGGGCTCCGGAGGGAGGGGTCGCCCACCCCACCACCGGCGCCCACTGCCGCCCGGCACGCAGGACCGGCGGGTCCTCGGTGAGTCACGCCGAGGCCACGGGCGCCGGTTGGCCGCCGGTTGGTCGCCGGGGGGTCGGCCGGTTAGCGTCGGTAACCATGCAGACCCCCACGGTGCGCCACCCGACGGTTCGGCTGGCCCTCGGGGGTGCGGTGCTCGCCACGCTGGCCGCCTGCGCAGCAGCGCCGCAACAGGCGGGGGTCACGACGGCGGCCTCGGCCTCGGCCCCTGCGTCGACGTCTACCGCACCGAGCGTGACCTCCTCGTCGACCTCGTCGACCTCGTCGGCCTCGGCCACGACCACCCCGTCGCCCTCGTCGGCCACCGCTGTCGGCTCCTGCGCCACCCGGGTGCAGCAGCGGCTCGCCACTGCGCAGAAGGTCGGCCAGCTCCTGATGGTCGGCATCCAGCCGTCGGAGGCGCCGTCGGGGCTCGACGGCGTCATCACCGCCCAGCACCTCGGAGGGATCATCTTCCTCGGTGGGTGGACCGGGGCACCGTCGGTGAGCGCCACCTCGCAGCACGTGCAGGCCGCGACCGGACCGCAGGGCACCGGTGACGTGCGCCTGCTGGTGGCTGCCGACCAGGAGGGTGGCCAGGTGCAGCAGCTCAAGGGCGCGGGGTTCTCGACGCTGCCCTCCGCGCTGAGCATGGGAGCGCGCTCGACCGGCGAGATCACCGCGGCGGGTGCGCTCGTCGGGCGCGAGCTCACTGCCGCCGGGGTCAATGTCGACCTGGCGCCGGTGGCCGACACGGTGCCCACCTCGCTGGGCCGCGGCAACGGGCCGATCGGGCGCTACGACCGGCAGTTCGGCTCCGACCCGGCCACCGTCGCCCGTGGCGTCGCCGCCTTCACCGCGGGCCTGCGCTCGAGCGGGGTGGTCGCCACGGTGAAGCACTTCCCCGGCCTGGGACGCGTGGCCTCCAATACCGACACCTCGAGCACCGGCATCACCGACCCCACGACGAGTGCGACCGATCCCTACCTCCAGCCCTTCGTCAGCGGCATCCGCGCCGGCGCAGGCATGGTCATGGTCTCGAGCGCCCGCTACCCCCGGATCGACGCGCAGTCGCAGGCCGTCTTCTCGCGGCCCATCGTGACCGACCTGCTGCGAGGACGCCTGGGTTGGAAGGGCGTCGTGGTCAGCGACGACGTCGGGGCCGCCCGCGCGGTCTCGGCGGTGCCCGTGGGCGAGCGCGCGACCCGTTTCGTCGACGCGGGCGGCGACATCGTGCTCACCGCCTCCCCCGGCACCGCCCCCGTGATGGCCTCCGCCCTCACGAGCCGGTATGCCGCCGACTCCGTCTTCGCCGCGAAGGTCGAGGCGTCGGTGGGCCGGGTGCTCGCCCTCAAGCAGGGCCTGGGCCTGCTCCCCTGCGGCTGAACGACCTTTTACCCCACAGCCAACGGGGTAGAACGTCGCCGCACGACGCGAGGTAACACCCCGCTATCCCTGCCGCGACCTTTTACCCCGCAGGCAACGGGGTAGAACGTCGCCGTACGACGCGAGGTATCACCCCGTTCTCGCCACGCCGCCACCTCGCTCCCGCCCCTACGCCTGCACGCGCTCCACCGGCATCGAGCTGTCGGCGGGCAGCCCCAGCTCCGACGGCAACCGCCCCCGCGCCACCATCTGGGCGCCCAGGGCCGCCACCATCGCGCCGTTGTCGGTGCACAGGCCCGGACGCGGCACGCGCAGCCTGACCCCGGCCGCGTCGCAGCGCTCCTGCGCCAGCGCCCGCAGCCGGGAGTTCGCCGCCACCCCGCCGCCGATGAGCAGGTGGTCCACCGACTGGTCCGCGCAGGCCCGCAGCGCCTTGCGGGTGAGCACGTCGACGACCGCCTCCTGGAACGAGGCGGCGACGTCGGCGACCGGCACCGTCTGCCCCGACTCCTCCCGCGCGCGCACCCAGCGGGAGACGGCCGTCTTGAGCCCCGAGAATGAGAAGTCGAACTCGTGGCGCACCAGGTCCTTGCCCGCCGTCAGCCCGCGCGGGAAGCTGATCGCCACCCGGTCGCCATCGCGCGCGGCCCGGTCGATGTAGGGGCCCCCCGGGAAGGGCAGCCCGAGCAGCCGCGCCACCTTGTCGAACGCCTCCCCCGCGGCGTCGTCGATGGTCGAGCCGAGCGAGCGCACGTCGGCCGTCACGTCGGGCACCAGCAGCAGGCTGGAGTGGCCGCCCGACACCAGCAGGGCCATCGTGGGCTCGGGCAGCGGACCGTGCTCGACGACGTCGACGGCGACGTGGGCGGCGAGGTGGTTGACGCCGTAGAGCGGCTTGCCGAGCGCGACGGCGAGCGCCTTGGCCGCGGCGACCCCCACGAGCAGCGCGCCGACGAGCCC
>JALYVC010000391.1 GCA_030853445.1 Actinomycetota bacterium
GCGAACCGGGAGAGCCCAGCGGAGGTCAGTGGCTCGAGACCTCTTTCTCGGCACCGCTTCCGGTCAGGGAGCGAACCTCCATCTCGGCGTACTTGCGGGCGTTGTACTCCCGCGAGGTGACCGTGCCGACCCACCCGAGCAGGAAGCCGATCGGGATGGAGATGAGGCCGGGGTTGTCGAGCGGGAACCAGTGGAAGTCGATGCCGACGTCCTTGATCATCGCCGCCGACGTGCCGTCGGCGTTCTTCTTCCCGGAGACGACCGGACTGAAGATGATGAGCACGAGGGCGGTGAGCAGACCGCCGTACATGCTGTAGAGGGCGCCACGGGTGTTGAAGCGCTTCCAGAACAGCGAGTAGAGGATCGTGGGAAGGTTGGCGCTCGCCGCGATGGCGAAGGCCAGGGCGACGAGGAACGCGATGTTCTGGCCGTTGGCGAAGATGCCACCCACGATCGCGATGAGCCCGATGACGACCGCCGAGATGCGGGCGACCCGCACCTCGGAGTCGGCCGAGATCGTCCCCCTCTTGATGACCTGGGCGTAGACGTCGTGGGCGAAGCTGGCGCTCGCGGTGATCGTCAGGCCGGCCACCACCGCGAGGATGGTCGCGAAGGCCACGGCCGCGATGATGCCGAGCAGGAAGGTGCCTCCGAGCTCGTACGCCAGCAGTGGCGCCGCCGAGTTGACCTTGCCGGGTGCGGCGAGGATCGTCTTGGAGCCGACCAGCGCGCCGGCGCCGTAGCCGAGGACGAGGGTCATGAGGTAGAAACCGCCGATGATCCAGATGGCCCACTCCACCGACTTGCGGGCCTCCTTCGAGGTCGGCACGGTGTAGAAGCGCATCAGCACGTGGGGAAGCCCGGCGGTGCCGAGCACGAGGGCGAGCGACAGCGAGATGAAGTCGATCTTCGTCGTCGTCGACTTGCCGTAGGCCTTCATGGGGTTGAGGACGGCCTCACTGCCGCTCTTGTCGACCGCACCCTGGAAGACGGCGGAGAGGTTGAACCCGTACTTCCCGAGCACCCAGACGGCCATGACGAAGGCGCCGATGATGAGCAGGGTCGCCTTGACGATCTGGACCCAGGTGGTGCCCTTCATCCCGCCGATGAGCACGTAGCCGACCATGATCACGCCGACGAGGACGATTACGAGGTTCTGCCCCGCCGTGCTGCTGATGCCGAGCAGGAGCGAGACGAGCCCACCGGCACCGGCCATCTGGGCGAGCAGGTAGAAGAAGCTCACGACGATGGTCGAGATGGCCGCCGCGATGCGGACGGGGCGTTGCTGGAGGCGGAAGCTCAGCACGTCGGCCATGGTGAAGCGGCCGGTGTTGCGCAGCAGCTCGGCGACGAGCAGCAGGGCCACGAGCCACGCGACGAGGAAGCCGATGGAGTAGAGGAAGCCGTCGTAGCCGTTGACGGCGATGGCTCCGGCGATGCCGAGGAACGATGCGGCCGAGAGGTAGTCACCCGAGATCGCGATGCCGTTCTGGCGCCCGGTGAAGGCGCGGCCGCCGGCGTAGTAGTCGGCGGCGGTCTTGTTGCTGCCCGAGGCGCGCAGCACGATGCCGATGGTCACGACGACGAAGATCGCGAAGATCGTGATGTTGACGGCCGGGCTGCCGACCTGGGTGGCCGCCGGCAGGGCGCTCGTCAGCGTGGGGAGCGTGGCGCTCATCGGGCGTTCCTCTCGATCCTGGCGGCGATGGCGTCGGCAGCGGGGTCGAAGACCCGGTCGGCCCAGCGCACGTAGTAGATGGTGATGGCGAAGGTCGTGACGAACTGCAGGAGGCCGAACACGAGCCCGACGTTGATGTTGCCGACCAGCTTGTGCGCCATGAACGCGGGCGCGAAGGCCGCGCAGGCGACGTAGAGGAAGTACCAGGCGAGGAACCCGCCGGTCAGGGGGAAGACGAACGCGCGGAACTTCTGTCGCAGCTCGGTGAACTCCGGCGACGCCTGGACTGCTTCGTAGTCCGTGGTGTCTTCGGTCCTGTCGGGAGCATCGTTGCTCACTGACCACCTCCAGTGGTGATGTCGGATGGAGTCGGGCACCAGGACGTCCCGGGCGCTGTCGCCATGGTGGGCCCCACCTGCGGCAGGGGGAAGACACAGCGCGGCAGGCGGGAGGGGCGTTCGCCGAGTGGAACCTGGGTGCGCGCTGAGTGGTCTGCGGCACGCGCCGAACGGAGCCGGGTGAGCCCGGGGTCTTTGTCCGGCGCCGGCCGCGGCGTCAGTCCACCGCCGAGCCGCGCATCAGTCCGAGGCACGCTGCGCCCAGCGCGAGGGGGGTGACGAGCACGAGCGCGAGGTGGGAGAGTCCCGAGGACCCCAGCAGGATCTCGTGCGCTGCGGTCGCAGGGCTCAGTCGGGCCAGCGTGCCGAGGGCGTCGTCCCGTGACGACAGCGTCGAGGTCACACCGCTGGTGAAGAGCCAGACCACGGCAAGGGCCACGGCCGCGTGCGAGGTGCGCATCGCGATGGCCGCGAGGAGTCCGGTCAGGGCCCAGACGAACCACGAGAGGGCGCCCACCGCGAGGACCGTGGCGACGTCGGACGGGGTGGGCCAGGGCGCTGGGGCCCGGTCGGCGAGGATCACCGACGTGGTGAGGCCCGCGGTGGTGGTGAGTAGGGCGGCGACGACGGAGACCACCGCGAGGGTGAGGACCTTGCTGGCGGCGATCGTCGTGCGGCTCACTCCCCGTCCGACGAGCAGTCGGAGCAGGTGGCCCCGGTAGTGCGCTCGGACGACGAGCCCGCCGCTCAGCAGCGCCAGCACGGGCAGGCTCCCGGTGACGACGTCGGCCATCCCGACGCGCAGGTGGGCGGGTGAAAGGTCGGCCATCCGCTCGTCGACACCGGTGAGCGGGGCGCCGCCGTCGTCGAGGAGCCCGAGGAGGCTGTGGACGGCGACGTATCCGATGAGCACGGTGGTCACGACGGCCACGAGCAGGAGCGCAGCGGTGCCGCGTGAGCCCGCGGCCTGGCGCAGCTCCGTGCGCAGGACCGTCGTGCGGCGGTCCGCCCGGGCGGCCGTCGTCATGGCTTGGCCCCCTGGCCAAGGACCGTGTGGACGACGTCGACGAGCGTGCGTTGCTCCGGCCGCAGCACGCTCACGGGCGCCCCGGAGGTGACCAGCGACGCCGCCAGGGCCGCCACGTCGGGGGGCGTGGTGAGGTCGACCAGCACCCCGTCGCCCCGTCGCTCGGCGGTGTGGCCGAGCGCACCGACGAGGTCGAGCAGCGCCTGCGAGTCGCCAGCCTCCACGTACCAACCCTGGCAGGTGGTCAGCTCGGACACCCGCTGGTCGAGCACGATCCGACCGTCATGCAGCAGGGCGACCCGGTCGCACACCCGGTCCATCTCGTCGACGAGGTGGCTCGAGAGCAGGATCCCACGACCCTCGTCGGCGAGGTCCCGCAGGAGTCGGCCGAGGGCGTGGACGGCCAGCGGGTCGAGCCCGTTGTGGGGCTCGTCGAGCACGACCAGACGGGGAGACCCGACCAGCGCGGCAGCGAGCGACACCATCTGGCGCATGCCGTGGGACAGGCAGGAGAGCCGCCGGTCGCGCGTGGCGCGCGCAAGCCCCACGCGGTCGAGGACGGCCTCCACGTGGCTCGACGTCCCGGGGCCCAGCCCGAGGTAGTCGCCCAGGCACCGCAGCCCCTCTCGCGCCGACCAGGACGCCGGGAACGAGACGGTGTCGAAGGCGACGCCGATGCTGCACGGGTCCCTGTGCCAGACCGTCCCCCGCGACAGCGGCACGAGGCCGAGCAGGGCCCGCAGCACGGTGGTCTTGCCGGCCCCGTTGCGGCCAACGAGCCCGACCACCTCTCCGGCGCCGACGCGCAGGTCGACACCCCACACGACCGGCCGACCACCGCGCCGCACCTCCATGTCGGCGAGGTGCACGAGCAGGCCCGCGTGCGGGTCGGATCGGCCCGATGGCCCACCGGGCGCCAACGGGTCGTCGTACGGCGGGCCGGTCGGGCGGAGCGGGCGGGTGAGCGTCGTCATGACGCCAGGCTCGTGAGCAGGCCGGCGACCACTCCGCCGAGCACCGTCACGGCCCCCACGACCAGTGCGCGGCCCAGCGAGAGCCGGTGCACCTCGCGCAGCCCGACGACCGCGAGGTAGCCCGCAAGGAGCAGGAAGGGGTCGCCGAACGCGAGAGAGCCCAGCCGGGCGGGGTCGAGGCCGAGGAGCAGGGCCCCGGCCAGCAGCAGGTTGCGTACCCAGAGCGGTGCGGTGGCAACGAGGTAGGTGCTGGCCGACACCGGGAAGGCGCGGTCCGAGCCCGCGAGACGCGACCCGAGGTGAAGGACCACCGCCCCGAGGGCCAGCGTGCCCAGCAGCAGCAGCGTGCCGAGGGTCACCACGAGGACCCCGATCGCGGCCACTGCCGCGCCCGGGTCGGGCACACCCAGCGATACGAGCGCGGCGGTGGTCGCCTCGTGGGAGCGCCACCCGAGCACGGCCGACAGCGACAGGGCCCCGGCGACGTGCCCCAGGAGGGGACGTCGCACGCGGGGGGAGTCTGCGAGCCCACGGAACATGCCGGCGGCGGTGTGCTCTGCCGGACGCGCCGCGGTAGCGAGCGCGCTCACAGGTAGGTCACCCCCAACAGGGCTGCGGCCCCGAGGCCGGTGAGCGTGAGCGCGGTCAGGGCCACCCGGGTCGTCCGGGGACGCGTGGCCACGACCCCGACGAGCAGACCCGTGGCCATGGCGACGACGGCGAGGACGGAACGGGTGGGCGTGGTGCTCCCGAACGCCAGGTGGAGCAGGGCTGCGGCGCCGACGACGACGGCCGCCAGCACCGGAAGGGGCGAGGGGTGCGACGCGGGATAGGAGTTCGAGGTCATGGTGCTCTCTCTTCTGGGCGGGCGGACGGGCGGACGGGCGGACGGACGGGCGGACGATGGAGGTCGGACGAACCGTAGGTCGGCTCTGGACCGGGGTCATGGCGTCAGCAGCAGCGGGGTAAGGCTGGTCTCGAGGACGGCCGCCAGGCTGAGCAGGGCCACCGCCCCGAGGGCGAGGGCCGCCGCGTCGCGCAGGCGTCGGCCGAGGCTGGGGGCTGCGCCGTGGCGCGTGGCCAGCCGTGAGGCGGTGTGGACCAGGGGCAGCAGGCCGATGGCGCTCGCGCAGACGAAGCCCGCCAGCTCGAGCAGCCCGTGGACCACGAGGCCCCGCGCGGTCGCGTCGGCACCGCGCGTGAGGACCGAGGCCCCGACCTGGGTCCCGACGAGGAACCACGAGGGGACCATCGCGAGCAGAGTCCCGAGCCCGAAGGTGACCAGGCCGCTGGCGGCGAGGGCGGCGATGACCAGGTTGTGACGCAGGAGCGTCTCCGCGCTCGTGCTGGGGACCGCCCCCGGGTCGATCGAGCCGAGACCGGACCCGCCGACGACGGCCCCCAGCAGGAGCGGTACCAGCAGGAGCACCAGACCCGCGAGGGTGGAGGTGCGGGTCCGAGTGAGCAGGCCCGCCGGCGGAGGGTGGGGGGTGGGATCGACGACGATCACCATGGCGCGTACTCCACCCCGAAGCGGGTGGTCAGCTCGCTGAGGTGTGTCGCCAGGGGCACCGGCACGTCGTGCAGGACCCTGCCCTCGTGGAGGTAGACGAGCCGGGTGGCGAGGCCGTCGAGCACGTCGAGCAGGTGCGTGGCGACCAGGACGACCCCGCCGCCGGCCGCGCAGTCGGCGACGACGTCGCGCAGCAGGGCCGTGGTGCCGGCGTCGAGCCCGTTGAAGGGCTCGTCGAGCAGGAGCAGCCGGGGCCCGTGCAGGGTGACGACCCCCAGGGCCAGACGCTGACGCTGCCCGAGCGACATCTGACCGGCGGGCTGCTCGAGCAGTGACCCGAGGTCCAGCGACGCCACGACCTCGTCCACCCGGTCGTCCGACAGACCCCACAGCCGGGCAAGGAGCTGCAGGTGCTCCCGTGCCGAGAGCTGGTCATACAGCGGGGGAGCCGCCGGCAGGGCTCCGACCAGGCGCTTCGCGGCGTCGCTGCCCGCTGGGCTGCCCAGCACCTCGACCTGCCCCGAGTGCAGGGGGTGCAGGCCGGCGACGACGTCGAGCAGGCTCGACTTGCCGGCGCCGTTGGGCCCGGCCAGGCAGACGACCTCACCGGCCGTCACCGTCAGACAGACGCCGTGCAGGATCTGGGCGGGTCCTCGGCGCAGCACGAGGTCGGTCACCGCGAGGGTCATGAGAATCTCCTGAGGAACAGCGTCGTGGTGGACCGGGCGAGACGAGGTGACAGCAGGGCGGCGGCGGCGACGAGGGTCGTGAGCACCAGCGTGCGCTGGGGTAGGTGTGCGTCGACGCTCGCGAGCGAGGTCGCCAGCATGTTGAGCACCACGAATCCGGTGACGCTGACCGCCATCCCGAGGGCCTGCGCCCGGGGGTTGCCGCCGATCTGCTCGATCGTCGTCCAGTCGAGGCGCGGGTGGACCGCGGGGGCGCCAACGTGCTCGACCGTCGACAGCACGATGCCCCCGACCAACAGAGCCACGAGGGCGAGCGCACCCCCCAGGGAGATGTCGACGACGAGGGCAAGCGTGCCGAGGGTCGCGACGGCGACCGCGCTGAGGGCACCCGCGTGGAGTGTGGCCTTGGCGCGGGCACTGAGCAGACGGCCACCCGGTGTCGCGAGCACGGCTCGTGCCGCCGGCCCGTCGGCGTCGGGCGACGTGACTGGCCGCAGGCCCGTGCTCGCGAACTCGATGGCGAGCAGGGCGGCGACCAACAGCTGGAAGCCGAGAGCCAGCGGGTTGTCGCGCCCCGGGAGCAGGCCCGAGGTGATGAGCCCGAGCAGGGCACTGGCGAGCACGCAGCCCCACGCCGTGGTTGCGAGGGCGGGCCCGACCAGGGGCCCGGCCGACCGTCGGGCCCGGCGGATGTCCTTGGAGACCAGAGCCCGCAGGGCGTCGAGGGGCAGTGGTGGCGCCGTGGCGGCGTGTTCCCGGGTGCGCGCCGCGGCGAGCCTCAGCTCGCGCTCGACGTGCGTGAGGCCCCCATCGAGGGCTCGTACGGCGGCGACCGCCGACGGCACCGCGACGGCGACCAGGGCGAGGGCGAAGAGGGCGACGCCGGACGGGGCCACCGTCAGGGAGGCACGCCCGAGGGTGCTCAGCAGACCGACGACGTCGGGGTGCGGGGCGAGATGGACCAGGAGGTGCGGGGCGGCGAAGGCCGCAGCGGCCTGCGCGAGGACCGTGAGCATGATGAGCGGCAGGCCGACGCGTCCGCGACGGAGGCGGGCAATGGCCTGCAGACGGGTCCCGAGCAGCATCACGCGCAGTGTCGTGGCCACGGCGGCATACAGGACGGCGGTGACGGCGAGCAGCAGGACGACGGCGTCGCCTCGGCCGGAGGCGTGCAGGGTGGGTACGGCCAGGGCGATGACCAGCAGGTTGCCGGCGATGGCCTTAAGGAGGGTGGGCAGCCCCATGCGGGCCAGCACCGGCACCACACCGCTGACCAGGGACGGTCGGAACAGGGTGTGGCTGGGGTCGACATGGGTCGCGGCGGCCGAGGCCACGCCGAGCGTCCCGACCAGGCAGGGGCCGGCCAGGGCGACCGCGGCCAGGCCCCCCAGGAAGACGAGGGACCCGGTGGCGGTGCGCCCGAGGATGCTGGCGGCCAGGAGGCCCGCCACCGCCGTGAGCGCCGCGAGCAGCAGGCTGCCCAGCACCCCCAGGGCGACGAGCCACCTTCGGTCGACGGTGCCGAGACCGGCCTCACTGGCCAGGCGCCGGACGGCGCGCACGGCGAGCACCGTGCTCACCAACCGCACCTGCTGGAGCGCCCGTCGGTTCCGTCGACCGAAGATGGTCATCGCGTGGCCTGCCTTCTGGGAGATGGTGGGTCAGCCTGCTGGGGTCACCAGGCGATGGCGTACTTCTTGCCGTAACGGGTCGCGATCGACACGGCGATCCGCACGAGGCCGGCTCCCCAGCCACCCGTGAGCGCCGCCAGCAGGATGGTGAAGTACCAGCTGTTGAGCAGGTTCATCAGGCGCTCGGCCGCCACGGCGCTGACACCGAGCTGGGTGGCCAGGTGAGGCGCGGCCGCGAAGAGACCGGCGCCGCCCTGGTGGGCCAGCAGGGCGAGCTGGACGGCTGTGGCCGCCACGACGCCGAGGACGACGAAGGTGAGGGCGCTGGGGCGGACGAGGCGGGTTGACTTCTCCATGACGGAGTTCCTTTCGGTGGGACGAGGACCGGGCCAGAAGAGGTCCGACACCGCTGAATTGCGGTGAGTACAACTGTGCCGCAACGGAACTGACCTTTCCAGGCCTCATAAGGAGTTCGTATGGCGCACCCCGGATGCGCTGCTGACCGCGCCCACCGGACCGCGAGCCGCGGCCGCCGCCGCCGGTACCTCCCGGCGCATCTCGTCGCTGAGCACGACGATCATCCGGGCGTAGGGCAGCAAGGTCCTGCCCTGCGTGGTCAACCGCATCCGGCCCGAGTCGCGGGAGAACAGCGGGCACCCGACGACCCGCTCCAGACACTGCAACCGCTGGCTGAGCCCGGGCTGCGAGTAGCCCATCCCTCGGGCCGCCCCGGTGACGGTGCCGCAGTCGGCCACCGCCACGAAGGCCCTCAGCGTCTGGATGTCCATGGCCCTAGAGGTGCTTCCAGCAGGTGATGCACGGTCGTCGGCCGATCATGTCGCCCACGCTGTCGGCGGAGGACGTGATGGTCGGCACCGACGCCGGGGCAGCGGTGCTGCCGGAGATGGGGACGCCAAGGAGGGCGACACAGGCGAGGGAGACGACGGCGATGCGAGCACACATGGGATCCTCCGAGTGGGTTGGGTGCGGCCGTGCGCCGCGAGCGCTGACGGCACGACACTAGGAAGGTGCGGCGCCCGTGTGTGGCCGTTGTGCTGGCCGGGAGCGGTCATTTCCGCTATGTGCCGCCCGGTGCCACCCGTGGTCTACTACCGGGGAGGACGGAGGTCTCGCGGGGGCCACCGACGGGGAGCGACGTCTGGAGGGACGGATGGATGGGCTTCCGGGCCACGAGACGTTCGTGACATCCGTCTATCGGGCGCTGCTCCTCGCGCCGGGACGGTGCACCTCCCAGCTGGGTCTCGAGCTGGGGCGACCGGCCGTCGAGGTCGACGACGCGGTGGCCCGGCTCGTCGAGCTCGGGCTGCTGAGGGTCGGCGACGCGTCCTCGGCCACCGGGACCCGCCTGCTGAGCCCACTGAACCCCGACCTCGCCCTGCGCCCCCTCGTGCAGGCGGCCGAGCGCGAGGTGGTCGAGCGAAGCCAGGACCTAGCGACCCTGCGCCACGAGGTCGCCCTTCTCAGCGAGGACTACCGCGCCAACCGCGAGCAGTCCGCCCTGTCCCAGCTCGAGCGCCTCGACGGCGTCGAGGCGGTCGTGGCCCGGCTCCCCGAGCTGCTCGAGCGCGTGAGGTCCGAGGTGCGCAGCTTCGTCACGATGCGACCGTCCTACGCCTCGCTGGAGCAGGCTCACCGTTCCGACATCTCGCTGCTCGACCGGGGCGTCCGCGTCCGCACCCTCTGCCTCGAGAGCGTCCGCACCGACCGTCGGTTCATGACGCACCTCTCGGCGTTCCACGACAGCGGAGCCGAGATCCGCACCACGGCCACGCTGCCCGTGCGGATGCTGGTCCTCGACGACGATGTGGCCGTCATCGCCCAGGACCCGAGCGACGCCACCGCCGGCGCGGTCGTCGTGTACGGCAGGGGGCTCCTGGCTGCGGCGGCGAGCCTCTTCGAGGGGCAGTGGGAGCGGGGCAACGACCCCTTCGGCGCCTCCGTGGCGAGCGGCGGGCCGATCCTCAGCCCCGGCGAGCGCGGTCTGGTCAAGCTGCTGGCCCAGGGCCTGAAGGACGAGACCTGTGCCCGCAACCTCGACGTGTCCGTGCGCACGATCAGACGCATGGTGGCCGACCTCACCGACCGTGTCGGCGCAGGGAGCCGGTTCGAGCTGGCGGTGGTCGCGGTCCAGCGGGGCTGGATCTAGGAGCCGGACGCGCGGGTCGGTCGCTGACCGGGCCCAGCAGGTGCCTGTAGGTCCTCCGGTGCGTGCAGGCGGACCAGCGTGCGCAAGGTGCTGCGGGGGACCCTGCCGGGGGTGGCCAGCGACACCATCACCGTGACGAGGAACGCCAGCGGTGCTGTCCAGGCGGCCGGCTGGGCGAGCAGGGCGCTGACCCATCCGCCGCGGACCGAGGCGCCGAGGCCGGTGACCGAGGTGATGGTGGCCCCCAGGGCCAGCACGCCGCCCGTCACGAGACCGGCCCCTGCCCCGGTCACGGAGAGCCGGCGCCACCAGACCCCGAGGATCAGCAGCGGGCAGAAGGTGGACGCCGCCACTGCGAAGGCCAGGCCGACGGTGTCGGCGAGGCTGGTGTTGATCGTGAGGAGGCTGCCGGCATACGGCAGGGCGACGGCGAGCACCGCGGCGAGCCGGAAGGACTGGATGCCGCGCAGGTCGCCTCCGGTCGCACGGTGCAGCCGCGGCCCCAGGAGGTCCTGGTCGATGACGCCAGCCACCGAGATGGTCAGGCCGGAGGCCGTCGACAGGAAGGCCGCGAAGGCCCCGCCGGCCAGGACGGCGGACAGCAGGTCACCGAGCCCTCCCGGCACCACCGCCGAGGGCAGCAGGAGGGTGACTGCGTCGGCGCCCAGTCCGGCGGGCAGCGCGGGGACGTAGACCCGGGCGAGCACGCCGTACACCGGGGTGAAGACGTAGAAGAGCCCAAGGAGGGCGACCACGATCACGGTCGTGCGGCGAGCCGCGATGCCGTCGGGGTTGGTGTAGAACCGCACCAGCACGTGGGGCAGGCCCATCGTGCCGAGACAGAGCGCGAGCAGGGTGCTGTAGGTGGCGTAGCTCGGGTGGTCCCGTCCTCCGAAGCCCGCGAGCACGGCGTCCCAGCCGCCGCCCGCCGGCGGCCCGGGGTGCCCGGCGCGCAGCCAGAGAGCCAGCAGCACGAAGGCCGGGACCGAGATCGCCGTGAGCTTGATCCAGTACTGCACGGCCTGTACGAGGGTGATCGAGCGCATGCCGCCGGCGACGACGTTGGCGAGGACCACGAGGGCCACGACGAGGTTGCCCAGCGAGGGCGGTGCCCCTGTCACGGCGGCGAGGGCCAGTCCGGCGCCCTGGAACTGCGGCAGCAGGTAGAGCCAGCCGATGCCGACGACCAGTGCCGACGCCAGGAGGCGGATACCGCGAGACTCCAGGCGCAGCTCGGCGAAGTCGGGGAGTGTGTAGGCCCCCGAGCGGCGCAGAGGGGCTGCCACCAGCACGAGGAGCACGAGGTAGCCCACGGTGTAGCCCACCGGAAACCAGAGCATGTCGGCGCCGAAGGAGTAGACGAGCCCGGCGACCCCGAGGAACGAGGCGGCCGAGAGGTACTCGCCGCTGATGGCCGAGGCGTTCCAGCGAGCCGAGACGGTGCGCCCGGCGACGTAGAAGTCGCTCGTCGTGCGGGACAGCCGCAGCCCGAAGGCCCCGATGACGAGGGTGACGAGACAGACGAGGCTGATCGCGACGACGCCGGTGGATGACCTCAAGGCGAGCTCAGCGCCTCGTCATCGCTGGGTCATCAGCTCGGCGAACTCGCGCTCGATCCGTCCGGCCTGACGTACGTAGATGCGGGCGGCGACGACGACGAGAGGGTAGATGAGCACGCCGATCACCAACCAGGGCAACGGCAGCGGCCCGACCTGGACTGCACGGAGGCCGGGAGACAGGGCGAGCAGGGTCGGGAGACCGAACACCACGACCCCGACACCGAGCAGGATCGCGAGGGACAGCCGCAGCTGGGCCCGCAGCAGGGCCGACAGGTAGACCTCGCCCAGAGCGGTCTGCTCCACGAGCTCCTGGCTGGCCGGCCGCCGGGCCCCGGGGCGTCGGGCGTCGCGTCGTGGCGAGGTCACCCTCACCCGACGCAGCACTGAGGGGGTGTTCTCGCCCGGTCGCTCGCCCGGTCGCTCGGGAGGGGGAGCGGTGTCAGTCACCGGTCGTCACCTCAGCGCGGCGCGGAGCGCAGCAGCCGGTCACGCAGGGCGCGGGTGTGTCGCCGGCTCACCTGCAGGTCGATCTCGCCGATGCGCACAGCGCAGCGACCGCCGTCCATCGAGACCGCGCTGACGTGCGCCAGTGAGACCAGGGTCGAGCGGTGGATCCGCGCGAAACCCACTGCCCCCCAACGCTCCTCGAGCGAGTTGAGCGAGATTCGCACCAGGTGTGAGCCCTCGTCGGTGTGGAGGCGCGCGTAGTCACCGTGGGCCGTGGCGTAGAGAATGCGGCTGCGCTGGACGAAGGTCGTCACACCGCCGAGCTCGACGGGGATGGTTTCGTCGTCGAGCTCGCGGGAGGCCTCGACCTCGGCCCCGTCGCGTCGGTCGACCACCCGCCTCACGGCCTCCGAGAGGCGCAGCTCACGGATGGGCTTCATGACGTAGTCGGTCGCGGCCAGGTCGAAGGCGTCGACGGCATGCTCGTCGTAGGCGGTGACGAAGACGACCTGCGGGCGCTGGGCGAAGCGGGCCAGCACCCGGGCCAGGTCGAGGCCGTCGAGCCCCGGCATGGAGACGTCACAGAAGACGACGTCGACGGTGGTGTCCTCGAGGACGCGCAGCGCCTCGGTGCCCGAGGGCGCCGTGAGCACCTCTCCCACGTGGGGGTTCTGCCCCAGCAGGAAGGTGAGCTCGGCGAGGGTGGGGGCCTCGTCGTCGACGACCAGCACCTTCAGGCGGGTGGCCCTGGGGGCACCCGCCGGGGTGGTCGACGACGACGTCATACCTGTCATGGCCCCTCTACGATAGTGGTCGCCGCAGGCTAGCGGTCGGCCTGCGCCCCGGGGGCGAACTTGGGCACCCTGAAGGTGACCTTCGTGCCCGCGCCCGGTGCGGTCTCGACGACGAGGCCGTAGCGGTCGCCGTAGGCCTGGCGCAGTCTCGCGTCGACGTTGCCGAGCCCGACGCTGTCGGCCTCGCTCTCTCCGGCGAGCACGGCGCGGATGACCTCGGGGTCACTGCCCACCCCGTCGTCCTCAATGGTGATCTCGGCCTCCTGGCCCAGGTCGACCGCGGAGATGGTCACGTGGCCGACTCCCGGCTTGCGCTCGAGACCGTGACGGACGGCGTTCTCCACCAACGGTTGCACCGCGAGGAAAGGCACCGCCACCGGAAGCACCTCAGGCGCGATGGTCAGCTGCACGACGAGCCGGTCACCGAAGCGAGCCTGCTCGAGCACGAGGTAGCGCTCGATGTTTCGCAGCTCGTCGCGCAGGGTGGTGTAGGCGCCGCCGCGGCGGAAGGCGTAGCGGGTGAAGTCGGCGAACTCGAGGATGAGCTCGCGGGCCCGGTCGGGGTCGGTGCGCACGAAGGAGCCGATCGCGCTGAGGCAGTTGTAGATGAAGTGGGGGGAGATCTGCGCACGTAGGGCCCGTAGCTCGGCCTCCATGAGGTGGGTGCGCTGACGCTCGAGGGCGGCGAGCTCGGCCTGGGTCGAGATCCACTGGGCCAGCTCCTCGGTGGCCCTCACGAGGCCGGTCGAGACCGACGGGCCGTAGGCGGCCAGCACCCCGACGACGCGGTCGTCGGCCGTCACCGGCGCCAGCACCCCCGAGCGGATGGGGCAGTCGGGGTCACCGCACGAGATGTCGCCCTCGCCCAGCACCACCGTCACTCCTCCGGCCAGCACCGGGGCGGCGTGCGTGACGACCTCGGAGCTGTGGTGCGAGCCGTCCCCGTCCCAGGCGAGCACGGCGGTCGGGTCGGTGAGCGCGATGGCGCGGCTGCCGAGCATCGGACGCAGCTGCCGCG
>JALYVC010000419.1 GCA_030853445.1 Actinomycetota bacterium
CGGCAGCCCACCTGCCGCCGGGACCGGCGTTTCGCATGACCGAGGCCACCGCAACCGCACGGGAGAAGAGCATGGGCGAGAAGGACACGAGGGGCGCCGGGGGCTCCGGGGGCTCCGAGCCCGTGCAGACGCTGCTCGACGAGTACGCCGAGCTGGAGCGCCGCCTCGCCGAGCCCGAGATCCACTCCGACCAGACGCTCGTGCGCACCCTCAACAAGCGGTATGCCGCCCTCGCACCGACCGTAGCCGCGCACCATGCGCTGGCCGCCGCGCGCGACGATCTCGCCGCCGCCCGCGAGCTCGCCACGGAGGACGCCGGCTTCGCCGCCGAGGTGCCCGGGATGGAGGAGGTCGCTGCGGCCGCCGAGGAGCGTCTGCGCCACCTGCTCATCCCGCGCGACCCCGACGACGACCGCGACGCCATCCTCGAGGTCAAGGCGGGTGAGGGCGGTGAGGAGTCGGCCCTCTTCGCCGGCGACCTCCTGCGGATGTACACCCGCTGGGCCGAGCGCCGTGGCTGGCGGGCCGAGGTCATCGACGCCACCGAGTCCGACCTCGGGGGCTACAAGGAGGCCCGGATCTCGGTGAAGGCCAAGGGCACTCCTGCGCCCGGTGAGGCGCCGTGGGCGATGCTGAAGTTCGAGGGTGGCGTGCACCGGGTGCAGCGGGTGCCGGTCACGGAGAGCCAGGGCCGCATCCACACCTCCGCGGCCGGCGTGCTGGTCATGCCCGAGGTCGAGGACGAGGGCGAGGTCGAGATCCACGCCAACGACCTGCGGGTCGACGTCTACCGCAGCTCGGGCCCCGGTGGGCAGAGCGTCAACACGACCGACTCGGCCGTGCGCATCACCCACCTGCCCACGGGCCTGGTGGTCTCCTGCCAGAACGAGAAGTCGCAGCTGCAGAACCGTGAGTCGGCGATGCGCGTGCTGCGGGCCCGCCTGCACCAGATGGCGCGCGACGAGGCCGAGGCCCATGCCAGCGCCGCTCGTCGCAGCCAGGTGCGCACGGTCGACCGCAGCGAGCGGATCCGCACCTACAACTACCCGGAGAACCGGATCAGCGACCACCGCACCGGCTTCAAGGCCTACAACCTCGAGACCGTGCTCGACGGCGACCTCGACGCGGTGGTCACCTCGTGCGTTCAGGCCGACGAGCAGGCGAGGCTGGCCGCGATCGGCGAGGGGGCGTGAGCGCCAACGGCAGGTCGGGGGAGGGCCGGGTGCCCCTGCAGGTCGCCGTACGACGGGCCACCATGACGCTCGCCGGGGCCGGCATCGAGACCGCCCCCGTCGACGCCGTCGTCCTCGTCGCCCACCTCCTGCACAAGGAGGTCGGCGAGGTGCGCCGGCTCATGGTGCTCGGCGACACCGACGCGCCCCAGGGCTACGACGACCTGGTCGCCGAGCGCGCGACCCGCGTGCCGTTGCAGCACCTCACGGGACGGGCCGGCTTCCGGCGCCTGTGGCTCGCGGTGGGCCCCGGGGTCTTCGTGCCGCGACCCGAGACCGAGCTGCTGGTCGAGCTCGCGCTCAGGGCGCTCGCCGCCCTGCCCCGCACGCCGGCGCCGCTCGTCGTCGACCTGGCCACGGGCTCGGGCGCCATCGCGCTCGCGATCAAGGACGAGGCGCCCCACGTGCAGGTGTATGCCGTCGAGCTCAGCGAGCTGGCCCACGGCTGGGCCGTGGCCAACCGCGACCGTCTCGGGCTCGACGTGACCATCGGCTGCGGTGACGCCCTGACGGCATACGACGAGCTGCTCGGGCAGGTCGACGTCGTGACCTGCAACCCGCCCTACATCCCCGTCGGGCAGGTGCCCGTCGACCCCGAGGTGCGCGACCACGACCCCGGGCTGGCGCTCTACGGCGGGAGCGCCGACGGTCTCGCCGTGCCCCGGAGGATGGCCGCCCGGGCGGCCCGGTTGCTGCGTCCCGGTGGCGTGCTCGTGATGGAGCACGCCGAGAGCCAGGGGTCGACCCTGCCCCGTGCCCTCTCCGGCACGGGGGAGTGGGGCACGGTGCTCGACCACACCGACCTCGTCGGACGTCCGCGGTGCACCGTGGCCACCCGGGGCGGCGGTCGCGAGCGGGTGGGCGATGGCGCGTCGCCGGGTGCCGGCGCACCCATCTAGGGTGGCGCCATGAGCGAGGTCATCGACTGCACCACCCCTGACGGGCTGGCCGCGGGCGTCGAGGCGGCGAGCCGGGCAGTGCGCAGCGGGCAGGTCGTCGTGCTGCCCACCGACACCGTCTACGGCATCGGGTGCGACGCCTTCGACGCCGATGCCGTGGCGGCCGTGCTCGCGGCCAAGGGCCGCGGCCGCGAGATGCCCCCGCCGGTGCTCGTGCCCAACATCCGCACCGTCGACGGGCTCGCGCGTGAGGTCTCCGACGACGCGCGCATCCTCATCGCGGCCTTCTGGCCCGGCGCCCTCACCCTGGTGCTGCGGGCGCAGCCGTCCCTCTCGTGGGACCTCGGTGAGACCAACGGCACCGTGGCTGTGAGAATGCCCGACGACGCCACCGCGCTCGACCTGCTGGCCGCCATCGGGCCGATGGCCGTGACCAGTGCCAACCGCACCGGACAGCCGCCCGCGACCTCGGCCCAGGAGGCGCAGGAGCAGCTCGGCGAGGGGGTGGCCGTCTACCTCGACGGGGGGCCGGCCACGGCGTCGGCCGCGTCGACGATCCTCGACGTCACCGGTGACGAGGTCGTCACCTTGCGCGAGGGGGCGATCGCCCGGGCCGACATCGACGCCGCCCTCGAGACCGGCAGGGCCAGGCTCGCCACGGAGCGGGCTGAGGAGCAGGCCGAGGCCGAGCGGGCCGCCGCTGCCGCGCGTCGGGCCGAGCTCGCCTCCATCCGACCCGGCAAGGGTGTCGGGCGTCCGCCCAAGCGACCGTCGGCCGGTGGCGCGGCGACGTCCTCCCGTGTGGCTGGGCGCCGTCGGGACGGGTGACCGCCCGGTTTCGCCACGCTCTAGAGTGGGGTCATGACGAGCGCCCCGGCCACCTCTGCGGACTCCACTCTCGGCAGTGTCCACGACGTCGACGAGCCGTTCTACGGCTCCGACTTCGGTGCGCTCGCTGCCTTCGACCCCGAGATCTCGGGCGTGCTGCTCTCCGAGCTCGACCGCATCCGTGGTGGGCTGCAGCTGATCGCCAGCGAGAACATGAGCAGCCCGGAGGTGCTCACCGCTCTGGGCTCGACCCTGTCGAACAAGTACGCCGAGGGCTACCCGGGCAAGCGCTACTACGGCGGGTGCTCCGAGGTCGACAAGGCCGAGACGATCGCCATCGAGCGGTGCAAGGCCCTTCTGGGCGCCGACCACGCCAACGTCCAGCCGCACTCGGGCGCGAGCGCCAACCAGGCGGTCTACGGCGCTTTCCTGCAGCCGGGTGACTCCATTCTGGCCATGTCGCTTCCGCACGGCGGCCACCTGACCCACGGCGCCAAGGTGTCGTTCTCCGGCAAGTGGTTCTCGCCCATCCACTACGGCGTCGACAAGGCCACCGAGAACATCGACTACGACCAGGTCGCGTCGCTGGCCCGCGAGCACCGGCCCAAGGTGATCCTCGCCGGTGGCAGCGCCATCCCGCGCCTGATCGACTTCGCCTTCTTCCGCGAGCTGGCCGACGAGGTCGGCGCGATCTTCTGGGTCGACGCCGCGCACTTCATCGGCCTCGTCGCGGGTCAGGCGATCCCCAGCCCCGTGCCGTATGCCGACGTGGTCACCTTCACGACGCACAAGGTGCTGCGTGGGCCGCGCTCGGGGGCGCTGGTCTGCAAGGCCGAGCACGCGGCCAAGCTCGACAAGGCGGTGTTCCCGATGATGCAGGGCGGGCCGCAGATGCACACGATTGCGGCCAAGGCCGTGAACTTCAAGGAGTGCGCGACCCCGGAGTACGCCGCCTACACCCGCTCGGTCGTCGCCAACGCGGCCCGGCTGGCCACCGCGCTCGGCGAGCGAGGCATCCGGCCGACCACCGGCGGCACCGACACCCACCTGTCGCTGCACGACCTTCAGGGGGTCGGGGTGACCGGGGCCGACGCCGAGGCCCGCGCCGACGCGGCCGGCATCGTGCTCAACAAGAACGCCATCCCCTTCGACCCGCAGAAGCCCGGCATCGCCTCGGGCATCCGGGTCGGCACGCCGTGCGTGACGACCCAGGGCATGGGTCTGCCCGAGATGGACAAGGTCGCCGAGCTCATCGCGACCGCGGTCACGCAGGGCGACCCCGACCCGCAGCACGCGGTCTCGGCGCGGGTGCGCGCCGAGGTCACCGAGCTGGTCACGCGCTTCCCGGCCTACCCCCGCCCCTGAGACGGCTGGTCGACGGGTAGCAGGCCAGGGGTAGCCGCGCGTGCGGGAGTACCTCCTCATCGTCGTGGTCGCGGGCGCGGTCACGTTCCTCACGACCCCGCTGGTGCGGGCGCTCGCGGTGGTGACCGGCGCCTTCACGCCGCTTCGTGCGCGTGACGTCCACGACACCCCGATCCCCCGGCTCGGGGGAGTGGCGATCTTCCTGGGCTTCGCCGCGGCCGCTCTCGTCGCGCGTGAGCTGCCCTACCTCAGCAAGGTCTACTCCTCCGGCCAGATCTCCGGCGTGCTCATGGGGGCGGGCATCGTGTGCCTCGTCGGCGCGGTCGACGACATCCGCGAGCTCGACTGGCTGACCAAGCTGGCTGGCCAGGTGCTGGCCGCGGGCGTCATGGCCTACAAGGGGGTGCAGCTGCTGTCGATCCCCTTCTTCGGCACGAGCACCGTGCTCCCGACTCCTGCGCTGGTGGCGGTCACGGTCTTCGTGGTGCTCGTCACCGTCAACGCGGTGAACTGGATCGACGGGCTCGACGGTCTCGCGGCCGGCACGGTGGCCATCGCGGCGTTCGCCTTCTTCGGATACTCCTACCTGGTCTCCAACAGCTACAACCCGCCCAACGTCTTCACCAACGCGACGTTCATCACGGCGGCCGTCCTGGGCTCCTGCCTGGGCTTCCTGCCGCACAACTTCTACCCGGCCCGTCTTTTCATGGGCGACTCGGGGGCGTTGCTGTTGGGCCTGCTGCTGGCGGCGGCCACGATCTCCATCACCGGCAACGTCGATCCCAGCGACTTCACCGGGGGCCAGGTGTCGGCGGCCCTGCTGCCCATCGCGGTGCCTCTGGCCGTGCTGAGTGTGCCGTTCGTCGACATGGTGCTGGCCGTCGTGCGGCGCACCCGAGCCGGGCAGAAGCCGTGGCAGGCCGACGCCAAGCACCTGCACCACCGGATGCTCGAGATCGGCCACGGGCACCGCAACGCCGTCCTGGTGCTCTACCTGTGGGGGGCGGTGCTGTCGATCGGCACGGTCTCGTTCGCCTTCCTCGAGTCGTGGCAAGCGGCCCTGGCGCTCGTGGGCGGGTTGGCGGTAGCCGCCGTGGTGACCCTGTTCCTGCCGAGGTGGAGTACGCCCCGGCGCTTGTGATACCTTTCACAAGCGCCTGAGGAAGTCCTGAGAACGACCGTCGCAGGTCCGCATCTCCAGGCGCGAACACGCTGGGCACACCTGCACTCGACCCCGAGAGGATGAACCTGTGACCACCTCGCACGGACACGTCCCGTCGGGTGACAGCGCACTCTTCGCGGCGATGCTGCGCACTGCCCTGCTGCCCAGCGCGGTGTGCGGGCTCGCCGCGGTCGTCGCGCTGTGGGTGACCCGCGGGCCAGCAGGCCTGCTCGGGTCACTCACTGGCGTGGCCGTGGCCCTGGTCTTCTTCGTCGCCGGACTGGCCGTGATGCGCCGGCTGAGCAACGGCGACCCGATGATCTTGATGGTGGCTGCGCTGGCCGTGTTCCTCGGCCAGCTGGTCTTCCTCGGCGCCGTCATCCTCGTGCTCGGCAGTGTCTCTGCCCTCGACGGGGTCGCGGTCGGGCTCGGCGTGCTCGTGGTGGCCCTGGCGTGGCAGGTCTTCCAGATCATCGCGTTCCTGCGCAGTCGACGACCGGTTTTCGATCCACCCCCCGTTCGTGGTGGGATGGACGCCGCTGAGTCGGTGGAGTGACGTGCCCAACGAAGGAGCAGCCCATGACCGATGCGCCGCGGGACGCCGACCAGGCGAGCCCTGTTCGGGCACCCGATGTCGTCCCCGACCGGGACGCCGGCCATGCCGGGGTGCCGGAGAGTGCGATGTGGAACTCGGTCGGATACCTGCTGTCCGGACCCCTCGTGTTCGGCGGGCTGGGCTGGGGCGCCGACCGTCTGCTGGACACGGGATTCCTCATCGTCCTGGGCCTGCTCGGGGGGATGGCGTTGTCGCTATACCTCGTCTGGTTCCGGTACGGTACGGAACAGCAGTGAGGCCTCCGGAGCGCCGTGGCTCGGACGAGATGCCGGCCCTCACGTCACGGCCGGTCTCCCGTCCGTGCGACCTTGTACCGCCGCACCAGATGGAGATGACGCTGTGAGTTCGCCCGTGCTCGCCCTTCTGAGCACCATGCCGTCCGATACCGGTGGGGGATTCCAGGCGCCCACGCCGCAGGAGTTCTACCAGCCGCTCATCGGTGACGGACCGTGGGCGCTGACCCGGTCGTCCGTGGTCATCCTCTTGTCGGTGGGGCTGATCTCCTGGTACCTCGTCGCGACCACCCGGCGCGCGACCGTGGTCCCGGGCAAGGCCCAGATGGTCACCGAGAGCCTGTACAACTTCGTCCGCAACGGTGTGGCCCGCGACATCATCGGGAGCAAGGACTTCATGCGGTTCGTACCGCTGCTGTTCTCGCTGTTCGTGCTCATCCTCGTCAACAACGTCTTCGGTGTCGTCCCGCCCATCCAGTTCGCGACCATGGGTCGGGTCGCGTTCCCGATTGCGCTGACGCTCATCGTCTTCGTGGTCTACCACTTCCTGGGGATCAAGCGCCATGGCCTCGGGGGCTACTTCAAGTCCTTGGTGCCCGGCGGTCTCCCGGGCTGGATCGTGCCGTTCATCTTCATCCTCGAGGTCTTCACCTTCTTCGTCACCCGCCCCCTCACCCTCGCGCTGCGACTCTTCGGCAACATGTTCGCCGGCCACCTGCTCCTGCTGCTGTTCATCACGGGTGGGGAGTACATGTGGCAGCAGGGCATCGGGCTCAAGTTCGCCTCGGCCGGATCATTCGCCCTCGCGTTCGTCATGACGATCTTCGAGCTGCTGATCGAGTTCCTGCAGGCCTATATCTTCACGCTCCTGGCAGCGACGTACATCGCCGGGTCTCTCGCCGACGAGCACTGACGTCCCCCACCCGTACGGCTGCTTCTCCCCTGCGCACCAACCAGTAACACCTACCCACCAGACTCCGCCGGCGTCGTGCCGGTCAGGAAACCTAGAACGAAAGAGGACATCGTGAACGGGACCATCAACCTTGGCGGAAACATTGCCATCATCGGTTACGGACTCTCTGCCATCGGCCCCGGCATCGGCATCGGCCTGATCTTCGCCGCCTACATCAACGGCGTGGCCCGCCAGCCCGAGGCCCGCGGCCAGCTCCAGTCGATCGCCATCCTCGGGTTCGCGCTCGCGGAGGCGCTGGCCATCTTCGGTCTCGTGCTGGCCTTCGTCTTCAAGAGCGCCTGACCCGGCACCCACTCCACTCCCGCGTACCAGAATGAGGAGGCTGCCGTGCAGCTCTACGCAGGCCTGACGTCACTCAGCGCCGCAGCAGGTGACGAGGCAAACCGTCTGCCCGTGCTGCCCCACTGGGGTGAGCTGATCTTCGGGGCCATCGCCATCGCCATCCTCTATGTGGTCGTGCAGCGGAAGGTCGTCCCGGCCCTGGAGAAGGTGTATGCCGAGCGCACCGCCGCGATCGAAGGCGGGATCAGCAAGGCCGAAGAGGCGCAGGCGCAGGCGCAGGCCGCCCTCGACCAATACACCGCCCAGCTGCAGGAGGCGCGCATCGAGGCGTCGACGATCCGTGAGGACGCCAAGGCCCAGGGGGCAGCGATCATCGCCGAGCTCCGGGAGAAGGCGCAGGCCGAGGCCGGCCGGATCACCGAGGCCGCGCAGAAGACGATCGAGGCCGAGCGTCAGGCCGCCCTCGTCCAGC
>JALYVC010000424.1 GCA_030853445.1 Actinomycetota bacterium
GCCTACGGCATGCGCGGCGACCGGGCGTCGTGGCGGGTGCGCGTCGAGGCCGGCGACGGCAGCCGGCTGACCTGGCGGGGCCAGGGCTTCGTGGTCTGCGACGGGGCGCAGGTCGAGCGCTCAACGACGGTCGACCTCGGGACCGGCGCCGTCGTCGTCCTGCGCGAGCTGCTCGTCCTCGGCCGTACGGGCGAGGCCGGTGGGCGCCTGCATACGACGACGAGGGTGGCGCAGGCCGGGCCCCTGTTGGTCGAGGACCTGCCCCTCGACGGGTCCGAGCCCCGCGTGGGCGTGCTCGGCGGTGCCCGGGTGCTCGAGACGGTGAGCGTGCTCGGCCGTCGGGCTGCCGCGACCGACCTCGCCGCCCCGGCCCACCGGCTCGAGCTCGACGGCGAGGGGACGCTGCTGCGCTGGTGGGGGACGCACGCCCACGAGGGCGGCCTCGGCCATGCCTGGCTGGCCGTGACCCGCGACCTCTTGCTCCCCGGGGGACGACCGACGTCTCCCACCTCACCACTCCCGCCGTCCGTCCCGCCCATGAAGCAGACCGATGCCGCCACCCCCGCCCCCGCTGGCGCAGCCGCTGCACGTGCAGCCCCACCCTGACGGCGGCTGGTACGTCGAGACCAGGCACCACGGGCCCCGGTCGGGGCCCAGCACCTCGACGCCCCGGTCCTCCGGGGCTGCCCCCGTCGTCTGCCCCGCGCAGAGAACGGGGTGATTCCTCGCTCTTCAGGGCGACGTTCTACCCCGTTCCGCCCCGCGGGCGTTTTACCCCGGTATCTAGCGAGGTAAGAGTTCGCTCCCCGGGGCGAGGTTCTACCCCGGTATGGAGCGGGGTAAAACGCCGGTTCGGGGGTCGGGGGAGGCGGGGCGGGAGCGTGATTACTCCGAGCACCGACGTCCGCTCCGCGTGGGGCGGGGTTCGCGGGCACGGTCGCGTGCGGCCTTGTCGACCCACCAGGAACGCGGGCTCCCGCCGGGCTGTTCCGCGTCGGTGACCCCGCCGGTCGGGCCGACTCAGCCCCGCCTCAGCCCCGGCGGAACAGCGCGTCGATCTCGGGGATGCGGGCGCGGTAGCCGGCGAGGAGCTGCCCCGCGACCGCGACAGAGTCGACGAGCGGGTGCAGGGCGAAGGCCTCGAGGGCCAGGGCCTGCGACCTCGTCGTGGCGGCGGCGATGATTAGGTGCTCGACCGTCTTGACCTGGACCACCAGCCCCAGCTGGTGACCGGTCAGGGGGTCCGCGGCCAGCGGGTGCGGCCCGTCGGCGTCGACGGTGCACGGCACCTCAACCACCGCCTCGGATGGGAGACCGGTGAGCGTCGACCCGTTGCGTACGTTGAGGATCATGGCCGCGCGCTCCCCCCGTGCGATGGCGGCCATGATGTCGAGGGCCACCCCTTCGTAGCCGCCACCGGCGACGTCGGCCGCGTCGCGCTCCTCGTCGTGCGCCCGGGCCTCCTTCATGTAGGTGGCGTCGCGCTCCTCGCGGGTGCGGCGCCAGACGTCATACGCCGCGGCAGGGCGGGCCGCGACCTCGGCGTAGAAGGCCTGCTGCTGGGTCAGGAGGAACTCCCCCCGGGTCTGCGGGCCACCGGTGATCGCCGCGAGGGCCTCGCGGGTGGAGTAGTAGTAGTGGAGGTACTCGTTGGGGACCGCGCCCAGGGTCTGCAGCCACGTCGGCCCGAACAGCCGGCCTTCCTCGGTCGTGAGCAGCCGCTCGGGCGACGCGAGCAGCTGCGGGAGCACGTCGACGCCCTCGTGGGTCAGGGTGCGCAGCCAGCCCAGGTGGTTGAGCCCGGCGTAGCCGAAGGACGTGCGGGCGGGGTCGAGCCCCAGGGCGGTGGCGGCCCGCCGGCCCAACCCGATCGGTGAGTCGCAGATGCCCACGACGCGGGGGCCGAGCACCGTCTGCATCGCCTCAGTGACCAGACCGGCCGGGTTGGTGAAGTTGATGACCCAGGCGCCCGGCGCCAGTGAGCGCACCCGCTCGGCGATGTCGAGCGCGACCGGCACGGTGCGCAGCCCGTAGGCAAGCCCCCCGGGGCCGGTGGTCTCCTGCCCGAGCACCCCGAGCTCGAGGGCCACCCGCTCGTCGGCGGTGCGTCCGGCGAGCCCGCCGACGCGAATGGCCGAGAAGACGAAGTCGGCGTCGCGGACCGCGTCGTCGAGGTCGCCCGTCGTCTGCACGACGGGCGTGGGCACGTCGCCCGGCGCCCGAGCAGCCATCTGGGCGAGCACGTGAGCGATGGCCTCGAGGCGGCCCGGGTCCGTGTCGTGCAGGGTGACGTGCGTGACGCGGCGCTCGCTGCGGTCTCGCAGCAGCGCGCCGTACACGAGCGGGACCCGAAAGCCTCCCCCGCCGAGGATCGCCAGCTTCACCGGTGCCCTGCCTCTCGCTGCCGCCTCACAGGGTGAACGTAACAGCCCCCTGCGCCCCGATCGGGGACGGCTGCCGGAGGCCTATCCTCGGGAGGTGCGCAGCGCCTTCGGCCAGGAGTTCGACGTTCCCGACGGATACCTCAACACCGCCAGCATCGGGGTGCCACCGCGGACGGCGGTCGTGGCGCTGCGCCGCACGGTCGACACCTGGGCCCTGGGTGGGGCCCAGCCCGGCGACTTCGACGAGTCGGTCGCTGCGGCGCGCGCGGCCTTCGGCCGGCTGGTGGGCGCTCCCACCGGGCACGTGAGCATCGGTGGGTCGGCCTCAGCCCTCGTGGGCCTCGTGGCGGCGTCCGTGCCCGACGGCACCCGGGTGGTCACGGCCCACGACGAGTTCACGAGCACGACGTTTCCCTTCGCGGCGCAGCACGCCCGTGGGGTCACCGTCACCGAGGTGCCGCTCGACCGGGTCGCCGACGCTGCGGCGGGCGCCGACCTCGTGGCCGTGAGCGTCGTGCAGTCGTCGGACGGGAGGGTGGCCGACCTGGCTGCCCTGCGCGAGGTCGCGGCGGCGGGGACCATCGTCGTCCTCGACGCCACCCAGGCCCTGGGCTGGCTCCCCCTCGACGTCGGCTGGGCCGACGCCGTGGTCGCCGGCGGCTACAAGTGGCTCCTGTGCCCCCGGGGGGCGGCCTGGATGAGCACGTCGGCACGGCTGCGCGACACGCTCGTGCCGCAGGCCGCCAACTGGTATGCCGGACAGCAACCCTGGCAGAGCATCTACGGCCTCCCGCTCCGCCTGGCGCACGACGCCCGCCGCCTCGACACGTCACCCGCGTGGTGGTGCCACGTCGGCGCCGCACACACCCTGCCGTGGCTGGGCTCCCTCGACGCCCGCCTGGTCCACGATCACTGCGTCGGCCTGGCCGACGCCTTCCTCGGCGGTCTCGGCCTGCCGCCGCAGGGGTCGGCCATCGTCTCCGTCGACGTGCCCGACGCCCTCGCCCGGCTCACCGCAGCCGGGGTCACGGGCAGCAGTCGTGGCGGCCGCACCCGCCTCGCCTTCCACCTCTACAGCGACGCCACCGACGTCAGCACGGCCCTGGGGGCGCTGCGCTGATCCCTCCCCCGCGTCGTGGAACGGTCAGGCGACGACCTCGAGCGGCAGGTCGTGCTCGGCCGCCCACTGCTGCCACTCGGCTCCGGTGCGGGTGGCGAAGCAGGCGGCCAGGGCGTCGGCCGAGTCGTCCACCGCGAGGGCCTCGAGCAGCCGTCGGTGGAAGTGCGGCTCCAGCGCCGCGACGGCCACCCGCCCGTCTGCGCTGGGATAGATCCCGTAGGCAGGGAACCCTCCCGCAAGCAGCCCGCCCGGCGAGGTCATGCCCCACCGGAGGGGGCGGGCCATGTCGTGCGCGGCCTCGCTGAGCGCGACCTCGACCAGGCGGCCCGGCCCACTCACCCCGCGACCGAGCAGGGCCGCGACCGCCTCCAGGGCAGCGCGGTCGGCACCCGCCAGGTCGGCGACCAGCACCCGAGGCGGGTTCGTGCCGTCGATCAGCCCGTTGACGGCCTGGTAGGTGAGATCGTGCCCGGGCACGTCGGCGCCGGCCCCGGGCTGACCGACGATGGCCACGTGGACGAGGCGGGGGTGGGCGACGTGCAGGTCCTCCCAGCCGAGCCCCAGCCGGGTCAGGGCCGATCGCCGGTGCGAGCTGACGAGCACGTCAGCACCCTCGAGCAGGCGGTGCAGGTGAGCCTGGCCCTCTGAGGACTTGAGGTCGATGGCCACGACGTCCTGCCCGAACGACAGCTCGTCGTAGGCGCCGCGGGTGTAGACCGCCAGGGGGTCACCCGCCGGGGGCTCCACCTTGACGACGTGGGCACCGAGGGCGGCGAGTCGTGCCACCGCGGCCGGCCCGGGGAGGTTGACGGCGATGGTGACGACCTCGACCCCCGTCAGGGGCGCGACGTCGTGGTCCGGGGCTGTGGGCGGCATACGGTCTGGTCCTCGGGGTCGGGTGGGGGTCAGGTCAGGTCAGGTCAGGTCGGTGCGCAGCTGGGGCTTGACCACCTTGCCACTGGCGTTGCGGGGCAGGTCTGACACGCGCTCCACCGACCGTGGGAGCTTGTACGACGCCAGGCGGTCACGCAGGAAGCCGCGCAGGTCGTCGATGCCGAGGTCGTCGGCTCCCGCGCGCAGCACGACGACGGCCACCGGCACCTCGCCCCACTGCTCGTCGAGCCGGCCGATCACGGCCACCTCGAGCACGTCGGGGTGGGCGGCGACGGCGTTCTCGACCTCGGCGCAGTAGATGTTCTCGCCGCCGGAGATGAGCATGTCCTTCAAGCGGTCGACGACCCAGACGAAGCCGTCGGCGTCCTGACGCACCAGGTCGCCGGAGTGGAACCACCCGCCCTCGAACGCCTCGGCGGTGGCGTCGGGCTGGCGCCAGTAGCCCTGCATAAGCGTTGGACCGCGGTAGACGATCTCACCGACCTCGCCTCGGGCGACGTCGCGGCCTAGGGCGTCGACGACCCGGGCCTGCACGGTGGGGATGACCTGCCCTACCGACCCGAGCCGGGTGAGGGCGTCGCCGCCGCGCAGCACGCAGGTGATCGGTGACATCTCCGTCTGCCCGAAGACGGCGACGTTCTGGGCCTGCGGGAAGACCTCGGCCATCCTCCGCAGCAGGGTGTCGGTCGCGGGGGCCGCTCCCCAGCTGATGCACCGCAGGGCGAGGTCTCGTGAGGAGACCGAGGGGTCGGCGCACACCGCCTGCCACTGGGTCGGCACGAGGAAGACCGACGTCACGCGCTCGCGCTCCCAGGCGTCGAGGGTGTCGCCGGCCGAGAACTCGCGCAGCGGGTGGATGACGGTGCGGATGCCGAGGAGCAGGTTGGGGGCGACGGCGCCGATGGCGGCGACGTGGAAGGCCGGGGCCGCCATGAAGGCGACGTCCTCGGGCCGGCTGTCGAAGGCCCGGATGCAGGTGAGGGCCTGGCCTGCGAGGTTGACGTGGCTGAGCATCGCGCCCTTGGGACGCCCGGTCGTGCCGCTGGTGTAGAGGATCAGCGCGGTGGAGTCCTCGGGCACGTCCGGAAGGGCGGCGTCGGGCTCCGCGTCCCCCTCGTCGAGCACCTGCTCGTAACCGATCTCCTCGCCTTCGGACGGCGCCCCCATGACGACGGTGAGGGTCAGGGCCGACACCTGCCGGCGCACCGCTGCCGCCAGCGGTGCCAGCGCCGGCTCGGTCACCACGGCCCTGGCCCCGCAGTCAAGGGTCAGGGCGACCACCTCGGCCGGGGTGAGCCGGAAGTTGAGGGGCACCGCGATGGCTCCGAGGGTGTTGACGGCCAGCACGGTCTCGAAGAACTCGACGCGGTTGAGCGTGAGGAGCAGCACCCGGTCACCCGGATCGACGCCGCGGCCGGCGAGTCCGCGCGCCAGCTGGACGACCCGCCGTCGCAGCCCCTCCCACGTGGTGTCGTTGCCCAGGAAACGGAAGGCGACCTCGTCGGGGCGCATCAGCGCATGCGTCTCCACCCAGGTCATCCAGTGGTTGCGGGTCGAGCGCAGCGGCTCCTCCCGGATCGAGGTGGGGGGTGCGGCGGACGGGGTGACAACGCAGGGGTCGGTCACGAAGATCGCGTCCTCTCTGGCTGGGGCAGGCGCTGGCGCGGGGTCAGGCACGGGCGGACGAGCGGGACAGCAGGGCCTGGGCACGCTCCGCGAAGTCGGCCGACCTCAGCAGCTCACGCTGCCCCTGACCCTCACGGGCCAACGCCTCGCCCAGGCCAGGCAGCGCTGCTGCCAGCATCGCCTCCTTGGTCAGGACGACGGCTCGGCGTGGGGCTGCGACGCACCGGGCCACCGCCCGCTCCACGAGCGCGTCCAGCTCGTCGATGGTGCTGGCCGCACCCGCCACGAGGCCGTGCTCGGCTGCTTCCGCTCCCGGGATCCGCCGGCCCAGGAGCACGGCCTCGTTCGCCCTGGCCCGGCCCATCGCGGCCGCGAGCAGCAGCGTGGAGCCGCCGTCCGGCATGAGGCCGATGGACAGGAAGGACTGCAGGAGATACGCCTCGGGGCCCACGTAGGCGAGGTCGGCGGCGAGGGCCAGGGACATGCCGATCCCCACGGCCGGCCCGTGGACGCGCGCCACGACCGGGACGGGCGTCTCGACCACGGAGCGGACCAGCAGCTCGGCGCCGGCCATGATGGCCTCGGGATCGGCGTCCTCGCCGCCGATGTCGCTGAGGTCGGCACCCGAGCAGAAGGCCCGTCCGGCGCCGGTCAGGACGACGACCCGCACGGACTCGTCGGTGCCCGCCTGCTCCAGAGCGGCGACGAGACCACGCATCGTGGCCCCCGTGAGGGCGTTGAGCCGTGGCTCGTGGTCGATGGTCAGGCGCAGGACCCCGTCGACGACGGTGCGACGCAGGTGCCCCGACCCCGGCCACGGCCCCGGCTCAGGGGCGCCGTCGCTCACGCCACCTCCTCGTAGGTGCCACCCTCGGCGGCCCGACGCACGAGTGCCTCGGGGGGGGTGAACCGCTCGCCGTAGCGTTCCGCCAGCTCGCGGGCGCGGGCCACGAAACCCGGCAGCCCGCCGGCGTACTGGTCCATGTAGCGGGCCACTCCCCCGGTCCAGGCCGGGAAGCCGATGCCGAGGATGGAGCCGACGTTCGCGTCGGTGCTCGAGTCGAGCACCCCCTCGTCGAGGCACCGAGCCGTCTCGAGGGCCTCGGCGAACAGCATCCGCTCCTTCATGTCGTCGAAGGGGATCGCTCGCCACCCCCCCTCCGGGCGGAACGCGTCGAGGCCTGGCCACAGGCCGGCGCGCCGCCCGTCCTCGTAGTCGTAGAAGCCGCGGCCGGAGCTGCGCCCGGGGCGGTCGAGCTCGTCGATCATCGCGTCGACGACCGCGTCCGCCGGGTGCGGGGTCCAGCTGCCGCCGGCGGCCTCGGTCGCGGCCCGGCTCTCCTGACGGATGCGGCGCGGCAGCGTGAGGGTGAGCTCGTCCATCAGGGCGAGCACGGCTGCGGGATACCCGGCCTGGCGGGTGGCCTGCTCGATGGACGCCGGGGCGATTCCCTCGCCCAGCATGGCCAGTCCCTCCTGGGTGAAGGTGCCGATGACCCGGCTGGTGAAGAAGCCGCGCGAGTCGTTGACCACGATCGGGGTCTTGCCGATCTGCTTCGCGAAGGCCAGTGCCTGCCCCAGCGCGGCGTCGCTCGTGCGCTCACCCCTGATCACCTCGAGCAGCGGCATCTTGTCGACCGGTGAGAAGAAGTGCAGCCCGATGAAGTCGGCCGGGCGGCTCACGCTGGTGGCCAGCGCGGTGATGGGAAGCGTCGAGGTGTTGGATCCGAGCAGCGCGTCGGGAGCGACCACGGGCTCGATCTCGGCGTAGACCGCGGCCTTGACGGCCGGGTCCTCGAAGACCGCCTCGATGACGAGGTCGGCGCCCGCGGCATCGGCGGCATCGGCGGTGGCGGTGATCCGCGCCAACAGGGCGGCGCCGTCCTCCTGCGACGTGCGCCCGGCGGCCACGGCCTTGTCGACGAGCTTGCTCGAGTAGCCCTTCCCGCGCTCCGCCGCCGCGGCGTCGACGTCCTTGAGGACGACCTCGATCCCGGCCTTGGCGCTGACGTACGCGATGGCGGCGCCCATCATCCCGGCACCGAGCACGACGACCTTGCGCACGGGGGCCGTGTCCGCAGTCGCGAACTGCTTCGTCCGGCCCGTGGCCGTCTGCATGTCGAAGAACATGGCGCGGATGAGGTTCTTCGCGGTCTGGCTGCCGAGCAGCCCGGCGAAGTACCGGGTCTCGACGAGGTGAGCCGTCTCGAGGTCGAGCCCGGCCCCCTCGACGGCGGCAGCCAGGATGGCTCGCGGCGCAGGGTATGGAGCGCCGCCCAGATGCTTGCGCAGGGTCGCCGGCGCGGCCACGATCAGACCAGAGAGCCTGGCCGACCCGGGGACCCCGCCAGGCAGCCGGTAGCCGGGGAGGTCCCACGGCTGGGCCGCGTCGGGGTTGGCGGTGATCCACGCCTTGGCCGCCGGGACGAGGTCGTCGACCGACGGCACGACCTCGTCGACGAGACCGAGCTCGAGAGCCGCTGCGGGAGTAAGTCGCTGGCCCTGGAGCAGGCAGCCGGTGAGAGCCTTGAGGACCCCCAGCATCCGCACACTGCGTACGACGCCACCGGCTCCGGGCAGCAGCCCGAGGGTCACCTCGGGGAAGCCGATGCGGGTCGACGGCAGGTCGGCGACGACGCGGTGGTGACAGGCCAGGGCGATCTCGAGACCGCCGCCCAGCGCCGCGCCGTTGATGGCCGCCACGACCGGACGCCCCAGTGTCTCGAGCTCGCGCATCGGGGCCTTGATGCCGGCCGTGCGGGCCATCGACGCCTCCGCGGCCTCGGGACCGCTCGCCACGTGCAGCAGGTCGGCGAGGTTGCCACCGGCGAAGAAGGTCTTCTTGGCGGAGGTGAGGACCACGCCGGTGATCGACTCCTTCTCGGCCAGCAGTCGCGCGACCGTCGCCGTGAAGCTCGCCAGATGGGCGGCGTTCATGGTGTTGGCCGACGCGCCGGGGTCGTCCATCGTCAGGACGACGACCCCGTCGGCGCCCTGCTCCCAGCGGATGGTGCTCGAGGGCTGCGTGTCGACCCTGGTCTCCCCGTCGGCGGTCGCGGTGGTGGCGCTCGTGTGGGTCTCGGTGCTCATGTTGCTCAGGCCTCCAGTCGCTCGATAATCGTGGCGATGCCCATGCCGCCGCCGACGCACAGCGTGGCCAGCGCATAGCGCTGCTCGGTGCGCTCGAGCTCGTCGAGTGCCGTGCCGAGGATCATCGCGCCGGTGGCCCCCAGAGGGTGCCCCATCGCGATGGCCCCGCCGTTGACGTTGATCTTGTCGACGCTGATGCCGAGGTCCTTGCTGAGCTTGAGCGGCACGGCGGCGAAGGCCTCGTTGACCTCGTAGACGTCGATGTCGTCGGGGGTCAGGCCGGCGCGGCGCAGCACCTTCTCGGTGGCGGGGGTGGGCCCCGTGAGCATGATCGTCGAGTCGGAGCCCGTGACGGCGGTCGCGACGATGCGCCCACGAGCCCTCATCCCCGCCGCGGCGCCGGCCTCACGGGTGCCGATGAGCATCAGGGTGGCGCCGTCGACGATGCCGGACGAGTTGCCCGCGTGGTGGACGTGCTCGATCCGCTCGACCCAGTGGTACCTCTGCAGGGCGACAGCGTCGAAGCCGGCCTCGGCGCCGAGCGCGGCGAACGACGGCCTGAGCGCGGCCAGGGTCTGCGCCGTCGTGCCCGCCCGCACGTGCTCGTCGTGGTCGAGCACCAGCACCCCGTTGGCGTCGCGCACCGGCACGATCGAGCCGGCGAAGAGGCCCTTGTCCCAGGCCCGCGCCGCCAGCTCCTGCGAGCGGACGGCGAACTCGTCGACGTCGGCCCGGGTGAAGCCCTCGATCGTGGCGATGAGGTCGGCGCCGATCCCCTGCGGCACGAAGCCGGTGTCGTAGTTGGTGGCCGGGTCCTCGGCCCAGGCACCCCCGTCGGAGCCCATGGCGACCCGTGACATCGACTCGACCCCACCGGCCAGCAGGAGGTCCTCCATCCCGCTCATGACCTTGTGGGCCGCGAGGTTGACCGCCTCGAGCCCGCTGGCACAGAAGCGGTTGACCTGCAGGCCGGCGACGGTGTCGGGCAGCCCGGCGGCGAGCGCGGCGACCCGGGGCAGCACCGAGCCCTGCTCCCCGATCGGCGAGACGATGCCCATCACGATGTCGTCGACGGCGGCGGGGTCGAGACCGGGGTTGCGCTCGCGCACCGCGTGGATGAGCCCGACCACGAGGTCGATGGGCTTGGTCCCGTGCAGGGAGCCGGATGCCTTGCCGCGCCCACGGGGGGTGCGGACGGCGTCGAAGATGAGGGCGTCGGTGACGGGCACGGTGGCCTCCGGGGGTTTGGGCGTTGACGGTCACTGGAGTGAACAGTGATTAACCTAGGAAGCACTTCTGTGCTTGTCAAGGACCAGACCTTGACGACCAGGATGTGAAGGTGCGTTAATCCGGGAGTGGCTCAGGCAACCCGCTCCCAGCTGCCGCGACCGGCGCCACCCGCCGTCACCGCGGCCACCGCCCGCCGCGCCCAGGTCCTGGAG
>JALYVC010000430.1 GCA_030853445.1 Actinomycetota bacterium
GGCCCGAGCCGCGGCTGCGCTACGCCAACGCCGCCCTGCCCGAGGTGCTCCTCGCGGCCGGCTCGCTCCTCGAGGTCCCCGAGGCGCCCCGGTGGACCGAGCAGGGCCTCACCCTGCTCACCTGGCTGGTCGAGCAGGAGACCCGCGGCGACCACCTCTCGGTGGTGCCGACCGGCGGCTGGGCCGCTGGTGAGCCCCGCCCCGGGTTCGACCAGCAGCCGATCGAGGTGGCGGCGCTCGCTGACGCCGCCGCCCGCGCCCTCGACGTCACGGGCGACCCGGTCTGGCACGACCTCGTCGGGCGCTGCGCAGCCTGGTTCGCCGGGGCGAACGACTCCGGCGTCGACCTGCGCGACCCGGAGACCGGTGGCGGTTACGACGGGCTCGAGCCGGGCGGGCACAACGAGAACGAAGGGGCCGAGTCGACGATCGCCCTCATCTCGACCCTGCAGCAGGCGCAGCGGCTGGCCGACCCCTCACCGTCGTCGCCCCATCCGATCGCCTCGGCATGACCCAGGCGACGCGGGAGACGCCGGGGAGGCAAGAGACCCGGGAGACGCAGGAACCGCAGCTGCCGCGCACGCCGCAGCTCGTGCGGCGAGGGGTGCTGCGCCTGACGCCCGACCCCACCCGGGTGTTGGCGCTGCCCTTCCTCCCCGGCCAGGAGATGGCCGCCGGCGGCATCTCGCGGGCCGAGGCGGTCCTGCGCCGTGTCGTCGCCCTGCCACCGGTCGTCGTCGCCCAGACCCTCGAGCGCACCCTCGTCGGCTTCGGGCCACGCCACCCCGACCTGCGGGCGACGCTGCGCGAGCACTTCGCCCTCGTGGCCCACCGGGTGCCTGACGGGGTCACGCTCTCGTCGGTGCACGAGGACCTCATCGGGGCCTACGTCACCCAGGAGTACGCGGTCGAGGGCGCGGCCGTGTGCAACCCCTCGGTGATCGCCGACCCCGACCAGTCGGGGGCCGGGCCGGGCGAGCTGCGGATGATCCTCAGCGTGCGCGGCATCGGGGAGGGCCACCTGTCGACCATCGGCTTCCGCCGGTGCACCCTGCACGCCGACGGGGAGGTGACCCTCGACCAGCCGTCAGCCACGATCGGGCGCGGCCGCACCAGTGCCCTGGCCATGTCCCTGACCGCGCTGCGCCGCGCCCTGTCCGGGCAGGGCGACGTGCTGGCCGCCGAGACCGTGCTCGCCGTGCTGCCCGCCCACTTCACACCGCAGGACCTCGAGCAGGCCCTCGCCTCGAGCGAGCTCGACAACCAGGGCAGGCAGCGCGACGGGCTCATCGACCGCATCCGCCGCATCGCCGCCAGCCACTACCGGCTGGTCTTCCCCGACGAGCTCCCCCTCTCGGGCCGGGTGCTCTACCCGGCCAGCCCGTCCGAGGCGCGGGGGATGGAGGACGCGAGGTTCACAACCTTCACCGGGCCCGACGGGACCGTGACGCACTACGCGACCTACACGGCATACGACGGGGTGAGCATCGCCCCCCAGCTGATCAGGACCGACGACTTCCGGACCTTCCTCGTGCGTCCGCAGACCGGGCGGGCGGCGACCAACAAGGGCATGGCCCTGTTCCCGCGGCTGGTCGGCGGTCGCTACTGGGCGCTCTCGCGCTGGGACCGAGAGAACCTCAGCGTCACGAGCTCGGACGACGCGCAGCACTGGGACGACGTCGTGGCCGTGCAGCACCCCGCGCTGGCGTGGGACCTCGTGCAGCTTGGAGCCTGCGCCAGCCCGGTCGAGACCCCGCACGGCTGGCTGGTCGTCACCCACGGGGTCGGCCCGATGCGCTCCTACTCCCTCGGCGCGGTGCTGCTCGACCTCGACGACCCCCGACGGGTCCTCGCCGTCCTCGACGAGCCCCTGATGAGCACCGAGCCCGACGAGCGCGACGGCTACGTGCCCAACGTCGTCTACTCGTGCGGGGCGCTGGTGCACGACGGGCGGCTCGTGCTTCCCTACGGCTGCAGCGACGCGAGCATCCGCTTCGCCGCGGTCGACCTCGCCGGCCTGATGGGACGGCTGCTGGCCAGCCCGTCCGCCTGAGCGAACCGGACCGGCCTGCCCTGCGTCACTTGACGCAGGGC
>JALYVC010000005.1 GCA_030853445.1 Actinomycetota bacterium
GTCGGGAAGCGGTGGGTGCACCAGAACGAGGAGTACGACACCGAACGCGGGATCTCGTTCTGGCGCAAGAACTATCGGACGTCGATCGAGGGGGCGGACGAGTCGGCGCTGTCGCGGGAGTACGTCTACTACGACCCGATCGACACCCTGCCCGAGGCAGGGCAGCGGTGGTGGCGCGAGCACTCGGACGGCGACGCGTCGCACGCCGCAGCAGTCGACAGCGCCCGGTCCAGCCGAGAGCTCGCCGGCGCCCAGCTCGGCTGAGGCTCCGTCCGGCACTCCACTCGACGCGGCGTCGAGTCGCTTGACGCGCCATGGATAGCGCGTCGAGTGACACGACCCGGCGTCAAGTCGACCCAGGGCGCGCAGCCCAGCGTCAGACCGCGCCGGCTTCGGGGCCGGCGGGTGGGCGGCCTTCCCACGGCGTCGACAGCACGACGGTCGTGCGGGTCCGCACGTTTGCCTCTGACCGGATCCGGCCGAGCAGGTCCTCCAGCGCGCCGGGTGTCGCGACGCGCACCTTCAGGACGTAGCTCTCCTCCCCTGCGACCGAGTGGCACGCCTCGATCTCGGGTATGCCGGTGAGCCGCTCGGGGACGTCGTCGGGGGCCGCCGGGTCGAGCGGCGAGACGGAGATCAGCGCGCTCAGAGGCAGCCCGAGCGCATCGGGGTCAACCGTCGCGTGGTAGCCACGGATGATGCCGCGGTCCTCGAGCCGGCGCACCCGCTGGTGGACCGCCGAGGTGGACAGACCCGTCGCTTTGCCGAGGTCGGTGAAGCTCATCCGGCCGTCGACGGCCAACAGGTCGACGAGGCGACGGTCGAGATGCTCCACGAACGTGAGGCTAGTGGTCGAGCAGTGGGTCGCGCCGCAGAGTTTCACCGAGCCCTAGGCTCGGATCATGGAACGTCCCGGTGAACGCCTGCTGCTTCTCGACTCGGCCAGCCTCTACTTCCGGGCCTTCTTCGGGGTGCCCGACGAGCGGGAGTCTCCGGGCGAGCCGCCGAGCAACGCCGTCCGCGGGTTCCTCGACATGCTGGCGTCCCTCGTGACGACGTTCCGCCCCACCCACCTCGTGGCTTGCTGGGACAACGACTGGCGGCCGGCGTTCCGGGTCGAGGCGATCCCGTCCTACAAGGCACACCGAGTCGCCGAGGGCGGCGGTCCGGACGAGGAGGCGGTCGCCGACGACCTCGCCGTGCAGGTCCCTTATATCGTCGACGCCCTAGCGGCGTTCGGGATCGCTCGGATCGGTTCGGACGGATACGAGGCGGACGACGTCATCGGCACCCTCGCGCACGCGTCTCGTGGGATCCGTCCGGTCGACATCGTGACGGGCGACCGGGACCTGTTCCAGCTCGTCGACGACGCCAACGAGATCCGGGTGATCTACACAGCGCGTGGTGGGGTGCGTGGAGCCGACCGCGTCGACGAGGCGTTCTTGCAGGAGAAGTATGCCGTGCCGACGGGCGACGCCTACGCCGACATGTCCATCCTGCGCGGCGACACCAGCGACGGGCTGCCCGGCGTCGCCGGGATCGGGGAGAAGACGGCGGCCAAGCTCATCGACGCCTACGGCGACCTGGCTGGTCTGCGGGCCGCAGTCGACGGCGGAGACCCGGCCATCAAGGGCGCCCAACGGACTCGCCTCGAGGCGGCGTCCGCATACCTCGACGTCGGTCCGCTCGTGGTGCGGGTCGCGCGCGATGCTCCCGTGCCCGACCTCGACACCTCGCTGCCCACGTCGGTCGCCGACGCGCGCCTGCTCAGCACGGTCGCGTCGGAGCTGGGCGTGACCAGCTCGATCAACCGAATGCTGACCGCGCTGGGGATCGACTGACAGACCCAGCAAAACGCGCCGAGCCGACCTGCGGGCCGGAAGGCCCGCGGTCAGGTGGCTCTGGAGACCTGCTCCTGCGGGTATGCCGTGGCGTCCGTCGCCTTGGCAGCCAGCCAGACGGGGGTACCCGATCGCAACCCCAGCTCGGCGACCGCTGCCGGGGTCACGTCGACGATCGCGGGCGGCTCACCCCTGACCTCGACGCGCACCCGGTCGCCGAGCAGCTCGAGCCCGACAACGGTGCCTCGCCAGATGTTCCGGGCGCTCTGGGCACTCGGCTGGCCGGTGTGGACAGTGAGGGCCGATGGTCGCAGCGACACCAGGACGCGCCCACCCACGCGCATCCGGGTCGCGTCCCGCAGGTCTCCGGTCACCGTCGTGACCAACCGGCCGCCGTCGTCGAGTCGCACCGCACCGGAAGGGTCGACGAGGACGCCGGCATAGAGGTTGAGGCCGACCAGCCGCGCGACGTAGTCCGTGGCCGGATGGCGCGCGACCTGGGCAGGAGCACCCTCCTGAACGACGCGCCCCTCCTCGACGATCAGCAGCCGGTCGGTCATGACCATGGCGTCGAGCGGGTCGTGGCTGATGACGCATACGGGTCCGGCGAAGTCGGCGAGATGCTCGCGCAGGGTGGTTCGCACATCGAGCCGCGTGCGGGCGTCGAGGGCGGCCAGGGGCTCGTCGAGCAGCAGCAGGCCCGGCTCCGAGGCGAGCGCGCGGGCTAGGGCGACCCGCTGGGCTTGCCCGCCGGACAGCTCGCCGGGCTTGCGAGAGGCCAGAGCGGCCAGGTCGAGCCGCTCGACCCACGGCTGGACGAGCCGCCTCGAGGTCGAGCGGTCGGCCCCCCGGGCCCGCGCGGCAAAGGCGACGTTGTCGAGGACGGTCAGGTGCGGGAACAACCGGTAGTCCTGGAAGACAATCCCGACCGGACGGTCCTCAGGAGGAACCCAGGTGTCCGTCTCGGCGTCATCGAGGACCACACCCCCCAGCCGGATCGAGCCGGAGGTCAGCGCGAGGAGGCCGGCCAGCGCGCGCATCAGCGTCGTCTTGCCGGCTCCGTTGGGGCCGATGACGCCCAGGACCTCGCCGGCCGCGACCGTGGTCGCGACGTCCAGGTGGAAGCTCCCCCGGTCGACGCGGGCGTCGACGACCAGGTCTCCGAGGGCGCCGAGGGTCGTCCTCACAGCCCACCGCCGCGCGCCCAGCGGTCGCGCAGCAGCGCGAGGACCGTGACCGACACGACGAGCAGCACCAGCGACAGGGCGATGGCCGCGTCGGGGTCACTCTCCATCGCGAGGTAGACCGCCAACGGCATGGTCTGGGTGATGCCAGGCGAGTTGCCGGCGAAGGTGATCGTCGCCCCGAACTCACCGAGCGCCCGCGCCCAGCACAGCACCGCCCCCGCGGCCAGCGAGGGTCCGATGAGCGGCAGGGTCACCCGGCGGAAGATCGTCAGCCGGGAGGCGCGCAGGGTGGCAGCCGCCTCCTCGTAACCGCGGTCGAGGGTCCGGAACGCCCCCTCGACCGTGACCACGAGTAAGGGCATCGCGACGAATGTCTCTGCGATGACCACCCCGAGGGTCGTGAAGGGAAGGGTGAACCCGAACCACAGGTCGAGGGAACGCCCCACCAGGCCCTGACGCCCGAAGGCGAGCAGCAGGGCCACGCCGCCGACCACCGGGGGGAGGACCAGCGGCAGCGTGACCAGCGCGCGCAGCAGCGCCAGCCCGCGGAACCGGCCTCGCGCCAGGACCCAGGCCAGGGGTACGCCTATGAGCAGGGCGATGACGGTGGCCGAGCTCGCGCAGACCAGCGACAAGCGCAGTGCGTCGAGGACCTCTTTGGTGGCGAGGATCTCGGCGAGGCTGGTCCACGGCGCGCGGACCAACAGAGCGGCGAGGGGGACGAGCAGGAACAGCACGGCCAGCAGCGCCGGGACGCCGAGCGGCCACGGGACCGACCCTCGGTGTGAGCGGACGGATCGCCCGCGGCGCGCGCCCTCACGGGGCAGCGAACCCGCCCGCCTTGAGGACGGCTTCACCATCGGGTGACAGCACGTATGCCACGAAGGCGTCGGCCAGCGCGGGGTTGGCGGACTTGGTCAGGGTGGCGACCGGGTAGGACGTGGAGGCGTTCACGTCGGCCGGGATCTCGACGCCCTTCACCTTGGCGCCGGCAGCCTTCACGTCAGTGACGTAGACGACCCCTGCGTCGACCTCGCCGAGCGTGACCTTGGTCAGGACGGACTTGACGTCGGCTTCCTGGCTGACCGGGGTGAGGGTGATCTTGGCGTTGGTGAACACCTTGGCCGCGGTGCTTCCGCAGGGGACCTGAGACTGGCATATCGCGACCTTGACGCCGGGCTTCGCGAGGTCGTTGACGCCCGTGATGTTGGCCGGGTTCGCCCGGGGGACCGCAATTTCCATGACGTTCGTGGCGAACGCCCTGGACGAGGCGGCGCCGCCGGCCTTGACGACGGTGTCCATGTTGGTCTGGCTGGCCGAGGCGAAGACGTCGGCGGGCTGGCCTTGGGTGATGCCGGTGGCGAGCGCCGAGCTGGCGCCGAAGTTGGGCGTGACCGTGACGCCGGGGTGTGCGGCGGTGAACTGCTTGATGATCGTCCCGAACGTCTCCTGCAGCGAGGCCGCGGCGAAGACGTTGATCGACCCCGACAGGGCGGCGCTGGTCGACGAACCCGACGACCCTGCGCCTGGGCTGGTTGTCGACGGCGTGGACGAACAAGCGGTGAGGACGCTCACGGCAGCGGCAGCGGCCACGCTACGCAGGGCAATGATGCGGATGTGGGTCATTTGCGCTCCGGCACCTCGACCACGACGTGGGTGGACTTGACGGCGGCGATGGCCAGGACGCCGGGTTCGAGCTGGAGCTCGTCGGCGGCCTCCCGGCTCATCAGGGAGACGAACCGGTGCGGCCCGGCCTGGATGTCGACCTGGGCCATGACCGTGTCGCGGATGACCCGGGTGACGAGTCCCACGAACCGGTTGCGTGCCGACTCGAGCATGACGGGCCCGGGTTCGGGACGTTCGGCGGTGGCCGCCATGGTCTGGGCGAACGCCGCGAGGTCGGCCCCGTCGACGACGTTCCGGCCCCCTGAATCTGTGCCGGAGGCCAGCCGCCCCGCGTCGATCCACCGGCGTACCGTGTCGTCGCTTACCCCGAGGAGGTCGGCGGCCTCGCGGACTCGGAATGTCGTCACGACCGGCATCCTATGCGCACCTGCGACCCGATCGGGCCCATTTGCCCGTTTCTGCGGCCTGGAGGATGGGAGGCAGTGCTGCTCAGTCGACGAGTGGGGGCAACGGACTGGCGGGGTCGCAAGGCCGCGGTCTCCGCGCGAGCCCGTGGCTGGTTAGGTTCAGCGTTGGCGCTTGTTCGGTATGCGTGGCAATGGGATTCGCCCCGATCCTGGCCGGGGGGCTTGGCAGTAGTCGGTTTTGAGCATTTTGGCCTGTGTTCGGACCCGACCGCCCGAAGTGTCGCCGACCGCCGTCGCAATGGTGGAGGCGGTAAGGCGTCGAGGTAGTTCCGCACAGACAGGCACGGTCGGGCGATTGTCCCGACAGCGGCAGTTGCGTACGTGTGTCTTTCGCGGGGAGGGTAACACCATGGTCGCAAGCGCAGGGTGATTCTTTTCGATGGCGGGTCGAGTTCGGGAAAGACGGCAGTGGCTCGAGCTCTTTAAGACATTGTGCCTGGGATCTGGCTTCGCAGAGGTGTCATGATGACTTTCATGTCGGTCCCAGGATCGTGTCGGGCAGCGCCTCGAGAAGCGGCCAGGACGTCGCGTTGGACCGCGCGCGCGATCATCGGCTCGTTCTTCCTCTGGACCAGCGGGATCCACGTGGGTATCGCCGTCGTCGACCCCTCGAGCTACCAGCACTTCGCCGACGCCGCGGTGGTGGCGTGGGTCGAACGAGGCTGGAACGAGATCTTCATGGCGAGCCCTCGCGTTTGGGGGCTCGCGGTGGCCGCCGGCGAGTTGATGCTCGGGCTACTGCTGCTGCGCGGCGGAAGGGCGGCCAAAGTCGGCTGGCTCGGCGTGATCGGATTCACCCTTGCGTTGGTGCTCTTCGGTTGGGGTTTCTTGATCTGGTCGGCACCGGCCCTCGGGGTGTTGGTGCTGCTGACTCGACGCGACTGGCCACGGCTAAGCACAAGGGAGCCGACATCAGCACCACCGGTGTCGTGACCAGAGAGAACCGTTTCGCAAGGAGAACGCTAACCGGACACCTGCGGCTGATGTCGAGGCGAGGACTATGCCGAACCACCTCCAAGGAAGGTGTTGCTTCGATCATTAGATCTTGGGGTCCGCTTGACGGGAAATTCTATGAAGTAGTCCACGCACCAAAACTGGCGCTCTCCCACGTCGCCTTTTCGCCTCCTCGACATGGGTAGCCAGTCAGGGAACGTCCGCTCGTCGACATGTCAGGACGTCGCGGGCTAAGGATTAGGGCAAGTTGGTGAGACGCGAGACGCGAGACGCGGCGTCGCGTTGAGGACAGGCAGGTCACGGCCTTCGAGTCGCGACAACTCCGAGTTCCTCAGATCTGGTGCGGATGGGCAGTGTGCTCACTGAGGCCGGAGCTCGGCGGGGCCCCACCGACACGGCCCGACTCAGCGCTTCACACCCGACACCTACGGGGTGGTCATTGGCGTGAGCCTCGGGTTTGCGGGCCGGGCGAGTACATCGGATCTGCTCGAAGAGTTGGCGGTGGCCGAGACTCACCAGCGCTGACGTCCTTTGACCGCGGAACGGAGGGGGGCACGTCTCGAGGCGCACTGACGCGTCGCTCGTTCCAATACCCCGCCGAATACTTGTCGGCGCGCCGGGACACCCGTCCCGCAGGATCAAACTGCGGATCAAGTTGCGTTTGGTGTTGTCCTGGCGACACCAAATGCTGTCTGATCAGCAGTTTGACTACCCCGGTGGCTGAGGACGGATCAGTATGCGGAGCAACGGGATTCGCCTGTTCGTCGGCTTGGGGGGGTTGTCGGTGGTCGGTTGTAGGTTTTGGGTATGCCTCCAGTTGCGACCGCCGAGTCGCCGCAGCCGCCAGCGCTGCCGGCGACGGTGCCGACGGTGCCGACGGTGCCGTTGACGGACCGTCGTGCTGCGGTTGCTGCGGCGCGGGAGGCGTTGACGGGGTTGGCGGTGGTGTTGTGGCAGGCCCAAGGCGATGAGCTGGGTCCACTCTTCCGGGAGGTCGACGACCTGTCCCGGGCGGTGGAGGCGGCCCGGGTCGCCATCCTGGGTGAGGCCGTCGACCGGCGCGAGACCTCCACCTTGGCGGTGTCAATGGGGTCGGCGGGGGTGGGG
>JALYVC010000010.1 GCA_030853445.1 Actinomycetota bacterium
GCCCACGCGCGGGTCGCCGTCGCGCAGGCGGCCAAGGCCGGTGACTCGCCCGCTGTCGAGGGGGACGCCCTCGAAGTGGCTGACCGGGCGCAGCAGTACGGCAACGAGCGGTCCGCCCCCGCGCAGAGCGTCTCGGCCGCCGCGGTGATCGCGGCCCAGGCCGCAGCGCAGCGGATCGCCCCCTCCTCGGCCGGGGTCGCCGAGGTGACGACGGCGCCCTACAACGCCAACCCGAGCGGCTACACCGACCCCACGTGGTCGAACGTGGGGTCGGGGTTCGGCACGGTCAGCGGCCGCGTCACCGCGCTGGCGACCGACGGGGCCTGGCTCTACGCCGGCGCCGCCGACGGCGGCGTCTGGCGCTCGTCCGATGGTGGCACCACCTGGCAGCCGGTGTGGGACTCGATGCCCAGCCTCTCGATCGGCAGCCTCCTGGTCGACTCGTCGCACAGCCTGTGGGTCGGCACGGGCGAGGCCAACACCAACGCGGACTCCTACCTCGGGGTCGGGGTCTACCGCTCCACCGACCACGGCGCCACCTACACGCGCGTCGGCGGCACCGAGCTGCTCAACGCGCAGGTCTACCGGCTGCGTGACGCGGGCGACGGCTGGGTCTTCGCCGCGACGAGCCGCGGCCTCTGGCGGCACCGCTCGACGACGACGGGCGGCGCCTGGCAGCTGGTGCTCAAGCCGGACCCCAACCCCACCGGCGATCCCTACCTCACCTCGATGATCACCGACGTCGTCGTGCGTCCCGGGACGACCGGCCTCGACGTCACCGCCGTGCTCGGGTGGCGCAAGGGGTCGTCGTTCAACGGCTTCTACCGCTCGACCGCCGGCGGGGGCGCCGGCTCCTTCACCGCCTTCGCACCCACCGGGGCGATCGACCCGAAGGACATCGGGCGCACGACCCTGCAGTATGCCGCCGACGGCTCGCGCCTCTACGCGATCGTCGAGTCCCCCCGCAAGCTCCTGACCGGACGCGCGACCAACCTGCAGGGCGTCTTCGTCTCGGCCAGCGGCGACTCCCGCGGTCCGTGGACCCTCGTGGCCGACTCGGCCAAGCTCGGGGCGTCGGGCTCGGCCCTGCAGCACCTCTCCGGATACCACGTCGGCGTCCAGTCCTGGTACAACCAGGCCCTGCTCGTCGACCCGGCGAACCCGATGCACGTCTACGTCAGCCTCGAGGAGGTCTTCCAGAGCAGCAACGGCGGCGCGACCTTCACCACGGCCAGCCCCTACTGGAACTACGGCCTCGCCTGCGGCACGGGCTGCCCGAAGACCACCCACCCCGACCAGCACGCGCTCGCGTCGACGACCGACGGCCAGGTCGTCATCGGCAACGACGGCGGGGTCTACTCCCGTCCGCTCACGGTCTCGGGCTACGGGCGCTGGACCGACCACAACACCGGGCTGCGCACCCTGCAGTTCTACGATGCGAAGGCCGGCACCGTGAAGCGGGGCACCGTCGGCTACTGGGGGGGCCTGCAGGACAACGGCACCGCCAAGATCGGGCCCAACGGTGGCTCGCTCGAGCCGGCCGGAGGTGACGGCGGCATGGTCATCACCGACCCGCGGAACCTGCAGCGGATGGTGGGGGAGTACACCAACCTGCAGATGTACCGCACCAGCGACGGTGGGCACTCGTTCACGACGCTCAGCCCCGTCTGCGGCACGTACACCGGCGCCGACTGCGACCCCGTCGCGCGCTTCATCGCCCCGATGGCGTCCGACGTGCACGACGCGAACCACTGGGTCGTCGCCGGGTCGGCGGTCTGGGACACCGTCAAGGGCTGGGACACCAGCTGCGCCGGCGCCACGTGCGACTTCACCCGACAGCACGACCTCGGCCTCGACGCCGCGGGAGCTCCCAACCAGGCCACGGCGCTCGCCGTGAGCGGGGTGACGACGTATGCCGGGTGGATCGGCGGCGGTGGCAACCCCGGCATCGCATACGCCTCCGGCATCGACACCAACTACGGCGGTGCCTGGCACCGGATCGCGGCTCCCAACCTGCCGCAGCGCTACGTCGCCGGGCTCACCGTCGACCCGGCGAACCCCGCCCACGTCTACGCGGTCTACAACGGCTACTCGCGTCGCTGGATCCCCGGCGGCGGCCAGGGTGTCGTCTTCGAGTCGCACGACGGTGGCAGCACCTGGGCCGACATCAGCGGCAACCTGCCCGACACCCCCGGTGACGCCGTCGCCGTGGTGGCCGGCCAGCTCGTCCTCGGCACCGACACCGGCCTCTTCACGGCGTCGGCCTCGAGGCAGACGCGGTGGTCGCACGTGACGGGAGTGCCCAACGTCTCGGTCAACAACGTCACGACGTCGCCCGACGGCCTCTCGGCCGTCGTGGCCACCCACGGCCGCGGCATCTGGGCGGTGACCCCGCGCTGAGGTTCGGCTGACCACCGGACGACGCACGCCTCGCCGGCCCCACCGCAACGG
>JALYVC010000014.1 GCA_030853445.1 Actinomycetota bacterium
AGCTTCAGCAGCCGGCCCGCGGCGCCGGTGCGCAGCGGCTCGGAGAGCGTCGGCCCCATCCGGTGCTGCATCAGCTCGAACGCCGCCAGCTCCGTCACGCCGCCCAGGACGGCCAGGGAGCGGGCGGGCCCGTTCTGGCTGGTGGGGACGGCGACCAGCGCGAGCCCGGCGGCGGCGAGGTTGGCCGAGCTGACGAACACGAGCGGCAGCTCGTGGTAGGACTCGTGCCAGGTCGGGGTCGCCGTGTCGGCGAGCAGCACGGCGGTGTAGGCCGCCAAGGGGGCACCGAACAGGGCCGACCCCACGGTGGCCGGGTACTCGGCCAGATTCACGGCACGCAGGAGCAGGGTCAGCGCCGAACCCCGGGGAGCCTGCTCGGGCCCGGTGCGCGCCGGAAGGGCGTTGCCCAGCTCCGCCGCGAGCGCCAGGGACGAGAACCCGCCGAAGATGGTGAGGATCCACGAGCCGACCGACATCGGCGAGGTCAGCTTGACCGTCCGCATCATGTTGAGGGCACGGCTCGGCTTGCCGAGGTCCTTGGCCAGCGCCGCTCCACCCAGCGCCGCCCCCGCGACCGCGGTGATGCGCCCCACCCGCCGCAAAGCAGGGTAGCCCAGTGCAGCCCCACCTGCTGCGAGCAGCGCGGAACCACCGGCCAGCCCTCCGAGGAAGAGGTACGCCGCCACTTCCTTCTCCCACGGCGCGGGCTTGACGATGTGCCGGCCGTAGTAGCTGTCGAAGGTCACCTCCGGCACCATCACCGACTCGTCCGTACGGCGCCGCTTGCCGTCGCCACCGCGGTCACCGGCAGAACCGCGGCGCGGTCGCTCGGGCGGACGGTCCGCGTCGAAGGGGTTGGTCGTCATGGGCGCCTCCTGACGAAGGACACGGCGGCCATAGCTAGCATCGTGACGCCGGCGTAGGCCGCCTTGCGGAACATGTCGGGCAGATCGGCGGTCGTCACGCGCGGGTCGGGTGGCAGGCCATACACCTCGGGCTCGTCGAGGAGCAGGAAGACCGAACCGGTGCCGCCGACGCCGTCGTTGGGCTCGGCGCCGTAGAGCCGAGCCTCCGTCAGCCCCTGGCTGTGCAGCTGGGCCACGCGTTCGTGGGCGGCGGCGCGCATGTCGTCGAGGTCACCGAACCTGATCGAGGTCGTCGGGCAGGCCTTCGCGCAGGCGGGTGTCTGACCGTCACCGAGACGGTCGTAGCAGAGCGTGCACTTCTGGGCGATGCCGACGTTCTTGACCTCGCCGTTGTGAGCCGCATGGGCCGACCCCACGGCGGGGGTCGAGGAGGTCGTCGTACTAGCGCCGTTCTGCGACCCCTTGGCGTCGACCGCAGAGGCCGCGGACGAGCCCCGGATGCTGATGCCGTGGGACTGGGCCGACTTCTCGTGCCCCTCGTCGCCTCGACGACGTTCGATGACACCGAAGGGGCACGCCGCGACGCAGTACCCACACCCGTTGCACACGTCATCCTGGACCACGACCGTGCCGAACTCGGTACGGAAGAGGGCACCGGTGGGGCAGACATCGAGGCAGGCCGCGTGGGTGCAGTGCTTGCAGACGTCGGAGGCCATCAGCCAGCGCATGTCCGGGACGCCGGGAAGCGTCGGTCCCGGTGCGTCGGCAGCCTGCGCCGACGCACCGGCTGGGTCGGCGACGTCGGTGCTGCGCAGGCCAGGCATGCCAAGCGCGACCAAGCGTCGGCCCGACTCCCGGGCCTGCTCGATGCGGTCACTTGACTGCTCGACGAAGGCGACGTGCCGCCAGGTGCTCGCGCCGAGGGCCCCGGTGTTGTCGTAGGACTGGGACAGCATGTCGAGCCCGTCCTCGGGTACGCCGTTCCACTCCTTGCACGCCACCTCGCAGGCCTTGCACCCGATGCAGATCGAGGTGTCGGTGAAGAACCCCTTGCGGGCCTGCGGGTGCTCCCAGGCAGCATCCACGATCGGGTTGGTGGGTCCGGACAGCTGGTTGTGCCAGAAGTCCATCGAATCAGCCTCCCATGGTGTCGGGTGTGGAGTGGGGGTGGCCGGTGACCAGCTGGTTACCGGTCTGCGTAGTCGTACCGGCCCGCGACTGGTAGTCGGCCACGAGCCGCAGCACGTCCTGCCCGGTCGGCCGCCGACCCGGTTGGATGTCGCAGGAACCCACCTTGCTCTCCTGGATCTGCACGTTGGGGTCGAGCGCGACACCGAGCAGGTCGTTGGCGGCGTCACCGCTGACGATGGCGTCGCCGCCAACACCCCAGTGGTAGGGCAGCCCGATCTGATGGACGGTGTGCCCGTCCACGAGCAGGGGCGTCATGCGCTCGGTGACGAGCACCCGCGCCTCGATCGCCGACCGGGCCGACACGATGGTCGCCCAGCCGCCGTTCTCGAGGCCGCGCTCCTTCGCGAGCTCGGGAGAGACCTCGCAGAAGAACTCCGGCTGCAGCTCCGACAGGTAGGGCAGCCACCGGCTCATACCCCCTGCGGTGTGGTGCTCGGTGAGGCGGTAGGTCGTGAACACGAAGGGGTAGACCCCCGCCCCGGGCTCCCCCGCCGACGGACTCCACAGGTTGTCCTTGCGCGGGAAGACCTTGCGGGCCGGGTTGGACTGCTGCCCGTAGAGCGGGTTGCGGACCGGTGACTCCTGCGGCTCGTAGTGGGAGGGCAACGGGCCGTCGAGCATCCCCTTGGGGGCGAAGAGCCACCCCTTGCCGTCGGCCTGCATGATGAACGGATCGTCGCCGGCGAGACCCTCGGGGCCGCCCGTCCCGGGCTCGGGCCGATAGGTGGGCGCGGTCTTCAGAGGGAAGTCGGGCACGTCGTGCCCGGTCCACTCGCCCCGCTCGGCGTCCCACCAGACGTACTTCTTGCGCTCGCTCCACGGCTTGCCGTCGAGGTCGGCAGAGGCACGGTTGTAAAGGATGCGGCGGTTGGCCGGCCACGCCCAGCCCCAGTCGAGGGCCGTGAGGTCCTGCTCCTGGCCCGGCCGGCGGTTCGCGGCGTGGTTCTTGCCACCGGCGTACACACCGGTGTAGATCCAGCATCCTCCGGAGGTGGAGCCGTCCGCCTTCATCTCCGTGTAGGAGGTGAGCGGCTGCCCGGCCTTGTCACCCGTCAGGTGCATGCCGTTGATCTCGGCGAGGACCGCCTCGGCGTCGGGTTCCCCGTGCTCGTCGATCGGGTAGTCCCACGTCAGGTCGAGCAGGGGCCGGTCACGCTCGTCGGTGGAGTTCGCGAGCAGTGTGCGCAGCCTTTGACCGAGCTCGTGGAAGAACTGCAGCTCGCTGCGGCAGTCGCCCGGTGGCTCGACCGCCTTGTGATGCCACTGGAGCATGCGCTGGGTCTGGGTGAACGACCCGCTCTTCTCCGTGTGCGCGGCAGCCGGCAGGAAGAAGACCTCGGTGTCGATGTCCTCGGTGCTCAGCTCACCCGTCGCGATCTCGGGACCGTCCTTCCAGAACGTCGCCGACTCGATCATCGCGAAGTCGCGGACCACGAGCCATTTCAGGTGCGACAGGGCCAGCCGTTGCATCCTCCCGTTGACTGACCCGACGGCGGGGTTCTGCCCGAGGATGAAGTACCCCTCTACCTCGTCGTCGAGCATGGCCATCGTCGTCTGGTACGTCCCGTGGGCACCGCTCAGGCGAGGCAAGTAGTCGTAGGCCCACGAGTTGGCCGCGGTGGCCTTGTCACCCCACCAGGACTTCATGAAACTCACCGCATACGTGTCCGAGTTGGCCCAGAAGCCCTTCTGCTCCTTGTTGCCGATCGCCGAGAGGTAGTCCTCCCACGTGTCGTGCAGTCCGGCGACCGGCATGGCCAGGTACCCGGGCAGGAGGTTGTAGAGCGTGGGGATGTCGGTCGAGCCCTGGATGCTGGCGTGTCCTCGCAGGGCCATGACGCCCCCACCGGGGCGGCCCATGTTGCCGAGCAGCAGCTGCACGATCGCGGCGGTCCGGATGAACTGCGCGCCCAGGGTGTGGTGCGTCCAGCCGACGGCGTAGACGAAGGAGGTGGTGCGGTCGCGACCGCTGTTCTCAGTCACCGCCCGGGCGAGGTATGAGAAGTCCTCCACGGAGACGCCACAGGTCTTCTGAACCATCTCCGGGGTGTAGCGGGCGTAGTGCCGTTTGAGGATCTGGAAGACCGTGTGGGGGTCCTGCAAGGTCTCGTCACGCTTGACCCTGGCGTGCTCCAGGGCCGGACCACCGGAGCCATGCTCGTCCCTGGCGGAGCGGGCTGACTCGCTTTGCCCGTGCTCGTGACCCGCCGCCGGGCCGCCGATGGTCCCCTCTCCATCGCCGTCGTCGTTGGCGTAGGCCCACGTGTCCTGGGCGTAGTTGCCCAACTCTTCGTCGTACCCGGAGAAGAGGCCGTCGAGGTCCTCGGTGTCGCGGAACTCGTCGCTGACCATCGTCGCGGCGTTGGTGTAGGAGACGACGTACTCCTTGAAGTAGAGGTCGTTGCTCAGGATGTAGTTCACCAGCGCACCGAGCAGGACGACGTCACTGCCGACGCGGATCGGGATGTGCTTGTCCGCCGTAGCCGAGGTCCGCGTGAAACGCGGGTCGACGTGGATGACCTTGGCGCCCTTGAGCCGGGCCTCCATCACCCACTGGTAGGCCACGGGATGGCACTCGGCCATGTTGGAGCCCTGGATGACGATGCAGTCGCTGTTGGACAGATCCTGCACGAACTGGGTCGCGCCGCCGCGCCCGAAGGAGGACCCCAGACTGGGGACCGTGGCGGAGTGTCAAATACGGGCTTGGTTCTCGATCTGTATGGCTCCTGCGGCGGTGAAGAGCTTCTTGATCAGGTAGTTCTCCTCGTTGTCGAGCGTGGCCCCCCCCAGGGAGGCGATGCCCATCGTGCGCCGGAGAGGGCGACCGTGCTCGTCGGCGTCCTGCCAGGTGCGCGCCCGGCTCTTGACGAAGCGCTCGGCGATCATCCCCAGTGCCTTGTCGAGCTCGATGGGTTCCCAGTCCGCGCCCCCCGGGCGGCGGTAGAGCGCCTGGCGCTGGCGCCCGGGGTTGTTGACGAGCTGCTCGGTGGCCGAGCCCTTTGGGCACAACCGACCACGTGAGACGGGCGAGTCCGGGTCCCCCTCAATCTGCACGACGTGGTCGTCCTTGACGTACACCCGCTGGCCGCACCCCACCGCACAGTAGGGACAAACGCTCTGCACGACCTTGTCCGCGGTCGTCGTCCGCGTCGTCATCTCACGGGTGCGTTTGGAGGTCACCGCCGGCCCACGACCCAAGTAGTCGCCAGACCGCAACTGCCGAAGGACAGGCCATGACAAGAACGTCATCTTGGGGTCCATGGGCTCCACCCTTCTCCAGCGAAGACGGCCACACGCCGCAAGGCCTAGTTAACACCAGGACACGCCACTTGCAAGTGGGCTCCCCGCCGTCCGACAACACCGACACCTCCGTGGAGCGACCCCTCAGGGCTAAAACAGCACCTCCCGGGTCAGTACAGCTAGGCTGTGCGCGTGGTTCATCGTTCGACCCCTGGCCCCGCTGACACCACGGTGGCACCGCCGGCCGACGACGGACCCGGCGCGGGGATCTCCCCGTCGGCGGCTAGCCGTTCCCGCGGCCCGTGGCAGCCGAAGTTCGCTGCTCTGGCCCTGATCTGGGGCTCCAGCTTCCTCCTCATGAAGGTCGCGTTGCGCTGGTTCACCCCGCTCCAGATCGCGACCGGCCGCGTCCTGCTCGGTGCCCTGACGGTGACCCTCCTCCTGCACCTCGTCGGTGGTCGGCTGCCCCGCTCCCGCCGCGTGTGGTCCCACCTCTTCGTCGTCGGGCTCCTCCTCGCCTCCGTCCCCTTCGTGCTGTTCCCGCTCGGCGAGGAGCGCGTTTCCTCCGCGCTCGCCGGTATCGGAAACGCCACGACCCCCATGGTCACCGTGCTGGCCACCGCCGCGATGCTCCCGACGGAGCGGCTCGCGGGGCGCAAGGTCCTCGCCATCGGTGTGGGCTTCCTCGGCGTTCTCGTCATCGCGCAGCCCTGGCAGACAGCGGGTCGACCGGACCCGCTGGGCTTCGCGCTTACCCTCGTCGCCGGCGCCTCGTACGGCATCGGCTGGACCTGGGTGCGCAGGTACCTCGCCGGGGAGGAACTGGGCGGCCTCCAGCTCCCCGCAGCCCTCCTGCTCGTCGCCTCCGGGCAGATGGTTGTCGCTCTCCTGCTGTGGTGGGTCTTTCACCGGGATGGGTTCCCTGCGCCGTGGTCACCGCTCGCCCGAGCCGCCGGCAGTTGGCGTCAGCCGGTGGTCTCGGTCCTCGCACTCGGGATCCTCGGCACCGGGCTCGCCTATCTCCTGCAGTTCGACGTGGTGCGCGCAGTCGGGCAGCAGGTCGGTTCGCTCGTCACGTATCTGATCCCGATCGTGTCGGTCATCCTGGGATACCTGCTGCTGAAGGAGCGGCTCGGCGGCTGGCAGTTCGCCGGGGCAGCCCTCGTCCTCGGTGCCGCCGGCTTCGTCGCCGTGGCGAACTCGCGCCCTCCCCCTGCTGCCGAGCGGACCTGACCATTATCCGACCCACATGAGCAACGCGAGAGCCCATGCAGGTCACCCGATCGGCAGGTCCCCTTCCCCGGGCGTGACGCGCCGATCCGTCTCCTTGATCATGACGTCGTTGATCGAGGCCTCACGTCGCCGCATGTAGCCCTGAGCGTCGAACTCCCACAGCTCGTTGCCGTAGGAGCGCCACCACTGCCCGACGGCGTCATGCCACTCGTACTGGAAGCGCACGGCGATGCGGTCGTCGCAGAACGCCCAGAGGTTCTTGCGCAACCGGTAGCCGAGCTCGCGTTCCCACTTCGTCGTGAGGAAGGCGATGATCTCCTCGCGCCCACGCAGGTGCTGGTCACGGTTGCGCCACTCGGTCTCGAGCGAGTAGGCGCCGGCGACACGTTCGGGGTCCTTGGTGTTCCAGGCGTCCTCAGCCGCCTGCACCTTGGCGAGCGCGGTGTCGCGAGTGAAGGGCGGCAGGGGCGGGCGGGACGGCTGGCGCAGGCTCATCCCCCCATGGTGTCGCACGGGGCCGAACCTGTTCGGCGTCGACGCGCTGTTGGCCAGTTCCGTAGGGTGCCGGGGAGTCTGCGCGAGGGACCATATTGAGAGGAGTACCACCAGCACTGATCGACAGGCAGCAGGTCATCGACATGCACCCGCAGGACGGCCGGCTCCGGCATCCCCTCCGTACGCGGCGCCCGTACCCGCACGACCGCGGGCGCTGGGGGGACCACCGCCCCGCACCTGGTCGCGGCGTTCGACCACACCTCCGGGACCGTCCGAGGACAAGTGGCCGTCGCAGCCAAGAGCAACCAGATTCCGGCCGTACGAACCCTGCTCGCGTGCTTCGACCTGACCGGTGCGGTCGTGACGGTGGACGCCTTATGCCGAGGTCGGCATAACGCGTCGACGGTGACGACCGCGTCGGTCAGGTCGAATGTCGCGAGCAGGGCTCGTACGGCCGGGATTTCGTTGCTCTTTAGGGCGACAGCGACCTGGCCGAGGACGGTGCCGGTGGCGTGGTCGAAGGCGAAGACCAGGTGGGGTGCGGGTTGCCCGCCACGGCGGGCACCGCGGATCGTCTTGCCGTCCAGGGCAATGACCCGCCGTTGCCCCAGGGTCATGGTCCGGGTCCACATGTACGCCCCGATCTGTTGGTCCAGGACGTGCCCGTCGACCGGGACAGAACCCGTCGGGTGGTGGACTCGCTCGGGCGTCGCGCCTCGGAGGCACCGAGCTGGAGCATCAGGGTGTGGTCCTGGTCGATGACCCATTCCCCGATCGCGGTGAAGGACCGGGCGCCGGCCAGGACGGCCGCGAGCGTGACGGCCAGGAACACCGGCAGCGCGTGACGCACTCCGCGTCGGTCTCGCGGGTCAGGAACCGTTCGCAGGGCGGCGACCAGCGTGACCGCAGGCGTGGTGGGAGCGTCGAAGGCAGCCGCAGCGGCCTCGAAGGGCGACGATGACATCGACGGGTGTGGTCCTCGGCGTGACGGTTGTGTGAGAACTCCCATCAAGCCACACAGACCACACCCGTCACTCACGCCACGCAGGCACCACCAGCAGTATCACCGCAGGTCACAGCCCCGACCGCCGACTTTGCCGGGGCCCTGGGGGACCGGGGAGCCGGGGTGTTTTGGGCCGGGCGGATGACTACTACCTCGGTGAAGGAGCCGGGTGGCGCAGCGGTACACCGGCTCACCCGAGACGGGGGTAGGTGCGGTTGGGGTCGTTGACGGGTGACGGCTACGAGGCGTGGGTCGGGGGGTACGACCCGTCACGGGCGCGGCGAAGGGGCGGCTGCGCACGGATGGGCAGGCGGTGCGGTTCGTCGAGGTCGTGGTCAACGGGCCGAAGTCGTGGTCACGGGTACCGGTGGGACAGCCACGGGCAGTGGAACCGACTGCGAGTGGGCGACCTCGACCCCGGCACCGGGCGCGTCTACTCCGGCCCGCAGCCTCGTGCGGTGCTGGGGGCGGGGGACGTCCTGCTGGTCGACGAGGCGGGGATGCTCGACCAGGACACCGCCCGGGCGCTGATGGTCATCGCCGACACCCACCACACCTCGCTCGCGCTCCTGGGGGACCGCCACCAGCTGCCCGCGGTCGGCCGCGGCGGGGCCCTCGACCTCGTCGCCGCTGGGCCGACCCCCACGCGTGCCTGACTCTCGACACCGTGCACCGGTTCACCGACCTACGCCCCTCTCACCCTGACCATGCGCACCGGATCACCGGATGAGGCCGGCGCGGTCTGCGAGGCGCTCCTCGCAGGCGGGCAGGTCCGCGTCTACGGCACAGCTGAAGAACGCACACGGGCCTTGGCCGCCATCAGCGCCGCCACCACCGGGGAAGGCAGCCAAGAGCGCCACCGAGACGCTCGACACCTACAGCCACCTGTGGCCCGACTCGGACGACCGCACGAGGGACGCTGTCGACGAGGTCCTCGGAATTCCTGCGGACCAGGTGCGGACTGCGATGGGCCCGCCGGGGTAAACCCGCAGCTCAGAGCCTTGGGGTTGGATGAGTCGGTCGATACGCCGGGTTCTGTCCCCCACCTGCGTTACCGCGGTGGTGGGGTGACGGTCATCCATCTAGGCCGGTCATTGCTGACCGGCTCCAGCGCCCTACCCGCAGGCTCGGGCGGGCCGCCCTCGAACGCCTGCTGTCTGAGCTTGCTCCAGGTGGGGTTTACCTAGCCGCCCCCGTCACCGGGGGCGCTGGTGGTCTCTTACACCACCGTTTCACCCTTACCGCGGCGCCTTCCGGCCGAGGCCGGTGGTTCGCCGAGGCGGTCTGCTTTCTGTGGCACTGTCCCGCGGATCACTCCGGGTGGCTGTTGGCCACCACCTCGCCCTGTGGAGCCCGGACGTTCCTCGGCAGGTGCCCCGTCCCGAAGGCAAGGACCCTGACGCGACCGTCTGACCGACTCATCCGAGCCCAGTCTAGGGGGTTGGCCCACCTCCTGCGCCGCCGCGAACGGCAGTCGGGATGGACCGAGCTCGAGGGTCAGGTCTGCTGCCCGGCGCCGTGCGGAAGCACGAGGTCGACGTCGGACGGCAGCCCGTGCACGTCGACGTGTCCCTGCGCTCCGAGAGTCACCCGGAAGGGGTGCCCCTGGAAACGGACTCCCGTGACGTCGACCTTCCCGAAGGGGGCCGTCGTCGGTGGGTGCACCCGCACCCACCCCGCCGGTGCGTCCGCGGTGAGCCCCAGCACCGCCTGCAGCACCACCGCCGAAGCGGCCGAGGCCACCGCCGTCGGACGCGCCGCGCCGGCGACAACCTGCGCCGCTCGACCCTCGGCGGCTCCGACGAAGACCTCAGGCCACTGGTGCCCGAAGACCTCGGAGGCCTCCACCAGCGCTTTGGCCAGCGACGCGGCCTCGTCGACGAACCCGCTGCGCACCAGGCTCCACGCGACGAGGGCGGTGAGGTCGGGCCGGACCTGCGCCGAGCCACGCACCCGGATGCCCAGGGGGTCGAGCAGGACCTCGTCCATGAGTCCGTCGACCACCAGCGCGGACTCCTTGGCGGTGAGGGTCCCCGTGCCGAGGGTGAGGGCCAGTGACGAGCAGTCGCCGTCGACGGGCGCTCCCCCGGCGTCGAGGGCCGACGCGAGCTGGCGCCCCCCGGGTGAGGTCGACCAGAAGCGCTCCCGCACCCGGTCGGCGAGCGCGATGGCCTCCGCCTCCAGCTCGAGGGCGCCATCGACCTGCAGGTCGTCGTAGATCCGGGCGGCCACGCGCAGCGCCTCCACCGCGGTGCTCTGCACCTCGAGCCGCACGACGGGGCCGTGGGCGAGCGGTGGGTCGACGAGGAACCCGGCGGCGAGCTGGCCCCGGATCCACGTGACCGCCAGCCGCAGGGTGGGGAGGAGCTCCCGCACCCGGTGGTCGGCCAGACCCCAGAGCCGCGCCTCACCGAGCAGGCACACCCACAAGGCGGTGACCTCGGCGACGTCGGGGGCGGAGGCGTGCGTTGGGGCGGAGGCGGCGGGGGCGGGCCCTGACGAGTCCGGGAGGTGCACCTGTCGACGGGCCAGGGCCCGGAGCGTGCCGAGGGCGAGGTCGACCCCGAAGGGCACCGTCAGACGCGCCGCCCATAGCGCCTCGCGCGCGTCCAGCGTCTGGTCCCAGGGCGCGCCGGCGAGCGCCACGACGTCGCCCGGGTCGAGGGGGTCACGCACGAGCAGGTGGCGCAGGTCGTCGAGAGCGTGGCCGACCGCCGTGACGAGCCGGTGGTCGTCGGCGGCGATCCCGACGGTCTCCCATTCCACGCCCGAGGCGCCCGGCTCGGCGATGAAGTCCGGCTTCTGACGCTGCTGCGCCGTCACGGTGACGACGAGCGTGGTCGGCTCACCCGGTCGCAGGATGACGTCGCTCTCCAGCAGCCCCACCCCGCCGTGTGCGGAGAGCGCGAGTGGGGCGGGCTGTTGCGACACCCCCACCCGGTGGCGGTCGTCGTCCAGCACGACGACCAGGTTCCGCCCCGCCACCGTCGCGCCACGGGTGTCCGCCCGGGCGCCGCGACCACTCACCAGACCCGCCCGGACGGTGTCGACAGCCAGTCCGTCGCCACCCACGACGACACGCACCCAGGTAGCGACCGTGTGCTCTGCCCGCGACGTCAGGGTGATGCGGTCGGTCAGGAGCGCGTCGTGCGTCGTGTCCGGTCCGACGCCCAGGGTGCGATGCCGCTGCACCTCCAGCGGCGGCGACGCCTCCGACCCTCCGGACACCATCGTGTAGAGCGCCTGGGCGCCGACCGTCTCGCTACCCGAGGCGACGAGGGAGCCGGTTCCCACCGTCAGCTCGAGACGGTCGAGCAGACGACGACCGTCGGCGTACAGCCCGTGGGCCGACCCCGGGACCATGTCACCGACGGGCCCCGACACGACGGCCCTGGTGCCGTCGACGAGCGTGCCCAACCAGCCCGAGGGCGCTTCGCGCGACGTGGCGGGGTGGGACACAGCAGCAGCCGAGGACACGACGAAGCCTCCAGGATGGACGTAGCGGTGAGGGGGAGGTGGGGACACGCGAGGGCGACGGTCGCATCGCCCACGCGACCGACCCGCCCGGGCGCCGTCGCCGTACGCAGACTAGGGCCTGACGGCCCTGTCCGTGGGTCAACCGCCGGGCGGGTCGGATGGGGACGGGTCGGCCGGCTCAGTCGCCCTTGACGTTGACGACCTGCCGCAGGACGTGGCGCACCTCGACGAGGTCCGTGGCGTCGGCCATGACCTGGTCGATGTCCTTGTAGGCCATCGGGATCTCGTCGATGAAGGCCTCGGTGTCGCGGTACTCGATGCCGACCATCGCCTGCCTGAGCTGGTCACGGGTGAAGGTCGCGCGCGCCCTGGTCCGGGAGTACTCCCGCCCCGCCCCGTGCGGCGCCGAGTGGAGCGCGACCGGGTTGCCGAGCCCCGAGACGACGTACGACGCCGTGCCCATCGATCCCGGGATGAGGCCGGGTCGCCCGGCGTCGGCGTTGATCGCCCCCTTGCGCGAGACCCACACCTGCTTCCCGAAATGCTTCTCGGGCTCCGTGTAGTTGTGGTGGCAGTCGACCTCCTGCGTGCGCTCGACGTCGGCGCCCACCCACTCGGCGACACACGCGACGACCCGGTCCATCATCTCGGCGCGGTTGGCCAAGGCGTAGTCCTGGGCCCACCGCATCTGGCGGATGTATTCCCAGAACTCGTCGGTGCCCTCGACGAGGTAGGCAAGATCCTTGTCAGGCAGCGAGATCCACCACCTGGCGCACAGCTCACGAGCGATCGCGATGTGCTTCTGCGCGATCCGGTTGCCGACGCCACGCGAGCCCGAGTGCAAGAAGAGCCAGACCCGGCCCTCCTCGTCGACCGTGACCTCGATGAAGTGGTTACCCGAGCCAAGGGTGCCGAGCTGCAGCTCCCAGCGAGCGGCATACGAGCCGGGCTCGAAGCCAGCCTTCTGGGCAGCCGTGCTCAGCGCCTGGAGGCGGGACCGGGTGTGCTCGCGGGTGATGTCGCGGTTGGCTGCCCCGGCGCTGAGTGGCACCGCCCGCTCGATAGCCTCCCGCACGGGGCGGCGTTCGCGGGGCAGCTCGGACTCGTGCCACTGGGTGCGCACGGCGACCATCCCGCACCCGATGTCGACACCGACGGCTGCCGGCATGACGGCGCCGAGGGTCGGGATGACCGACCCGACCGTCGCGCCGAGGCCGAGGTGGGCGTCGGGCATGAGGGCGAGGTGCGGGTAGATGAACGGCATCTGCGCCGTCCGCACCGCCTGCTCAAGAGTCTGCGGCTCGAGGATCGAGGCCCAGCTGAGCAGGCTCGTGTTGATCTTCTCCATGGTCCTTCCCTCGCTTGAGCGGTGTGGCGTGCGTGCTCTGGGGGGCCCGCAGAACCTAGGCTCCCGGGCGGCAGTGGCGCTACCGGTTTAGGCTCCCCGTATGCCGTCGCCCACCTTCCACAAGGCGGGCTCGACAGTGCCTCTGGGCTACTTCCCGTGGGAGGCCGCAGGGCTGCGCTGGCTCGCGGTCGCCCCCGGTGGCGCCGCCGTGGTCGAGGTGCTCGAGGTCGACGACGACCATCTCGAGCTCACCCGGCTCGAGTCGGTGAAGCCCACCGCGGCCGACGCAGAGGCGTTCGGGGCGCAGCTGGCCGCGACCCACCTGGCCGGGGCGCCAGCCCATGGGAGCCCACCCGACGGCTGGCCCGGTGACGGCTGGCTCGGCCCACTGGCCGAGCCGCACCCTCTCCCGCTGCGGCCGGTCGCGACCTGGGGCGAGTTCTTCGCCGAGCAGCGCGTGCGGCCGCTGCTCGACGAGGGCGTGCGCCAAGGCGTGTACGACGCCACCGACCGTCGGCTCTTCGAAGCCCTCTGTGACAAGGCAGCAGGCGGTGCCTATGAGACCGGCGACGCTCCCGCGCGGCTGCACGGCGACCTGTGGGCGGGCAACGTGATGTGGACCCCCGACGGCGTGGTGCTCATCGACCCCGCTGCCCATGGCGGCCACCGGGAGGCCGACCTCGCCATGTTCACCCTCTTCGGCGCTCCCCACCTCGAGCGGGTCCTCGCCGCCTACGACGAGGCCGCTCCCCTGGCCGACGGCTGGCGCGAGAGGCTGCACCTGCACCAGGTGCACCCGCTCATGCTGCATGCCTGCCTCTTCGGCGGGTCGTACGTCGAGCAGAGCCGTCAGGCGGCGCGGGGCTGGGTGTGAAGCAGTACCCCCGTCGGCAGTGACTGAGGATGTCGCGGCTGGGTATGGTCGCGGGAGGAGGTGCCAGGTTATGGAGTCGCTGTCGCCCACGTCGATCGTGCACGAGGACGCGCTGGCCCTGCTCACGGTCGGCACACTGGTGCCATGACCTGTCCAGATGCCACGGCGGGTGACTCCGGGGATCTGCAGCGACTGACCCGGTGGGAGGTTGCCGGCGGCCTCTGGGAGGTCGTCTCGCGCACTCCCCGCGCAGTGACGATCTCCCTTCGCCGCTGCGATGGCGGCGAGGAGGTCGACCGGTTCACCACCTCCGATCCACTCGTGCTGGGTCACCTCGCGTGCCGCGCTCGTTCCGACGACTGACGCGTGACGACGACTGGTTGACCGACCTCGTCGCGAACAGGCCCCTGACACCCGTGTTGGCGAACCGGGCAGGCACTCGGCTGGAGCGCCGGATGACGGTGATGGAGCACCGGGGACCCTCACCGCTGTGGCACCCCTTGCCGGTCGATCCACGTGACCCCAGGGGCCCCAGGGGGCCGCGGCTGCGCAGGACCTGGCCGTCCCGCGTGGAGGTCAGGCGTCGACGATGACGGGGATGATCAAGGGGCTGCGGCGGTGGGCACGGTGGGCCCAGGCCGAGACGGCCCTGCGGACGAGGTCCTCGATCTGGGCTAGGTCCTCGATGCCGTCGCGGGAGGACTTGGTCAGGGCCTGCTGGATGGCCGGTGTGGCCGCCGAGAAGTCCATCGCCTCGGGCGGGAAACCGTGGGCGAGGTAGTCGGGGTCCTCGGTGAGACGGCCTGTGTCAGGGTCGACGATGCACACGACCGTCACCACGCCCTCCTCGGCCAGGGTGCGCCGCACGTGCAGGGTCTCTTCCGTGGCGCCACCGACGGTCATCGCGTCGACGTAGACGAGCCCCGCCGGCACCGTGCCGGTGATCTTGGCCTGGCCGTCGACGAGGTCGATGACGCTGCCGTCCTGGGCGATGAGGACGCGCTCCCGGTCGACTCCCGTGCGGATGGCGATGTCGGCGTTCGCGCGCAGGTGGCGCCACTCGCCGTGGACGGGGAGCACGTTGGTCGGGCGGATGAGGTTGAAGCAGTACGCGAGCTCGCCGGCGCTGGCGTGCCCCGAGACATGCACCTTGGCGTTGCCCTTGTGCACCACGTTCGCTCCCCAGCGGGTGAGCTCGTTGATGACGTGGTAGATCGCGTTCTCGTTGCCCGGGATCAGGGAGCTGGCCATGAGGACGGTGTCGCCCTGGGTGATGCTCACCGGGTGGTCGCGGTTGGCCATCCGGGCCAGAGCAGCCATGGGCTCACCCTGGGAACCGGTGGCGATGATCGTCACCTGGTCGGGTCGCAACCGGTCGAGGGCCTTGAGGTCCTTGACGACCAGACCGTCGGGGATGGTGAGGTAGCCGAGCTCGCGGGCGATGCCCATGTTGCGCACCATCGACCGTCCGACGAACGCCACCTTGCGTCCGTGTCGGTGGGCAGCGTCGAGGATCTGCTGGATGCGGTGCACGTGGCTGGCAAAGCTCGACACGATGACCCGGCCCGTGGTGGTGCGGAACACCGTGTCGATGGCGGGGGCGAGCTCCCCCTCGGAGACGGTGAAGCCGGGAACCTCGGCGTTGGTGGAGTCGACGAGGAACAGGTCGACGCCCTCCTCGCCCAGGCGTGCGAACGCGCGCAGGTCGGTGATGCGGCCGTCGAGGGGGAACTGGTCCATCTTGAAGTCACCGGTGTGCAGCACCAACCCTGCTGACGTCCGGATGGCGACGGCGAGCCCGTCGGGGATGGAGTGGTTGACCGCGACGAACTCGCACTCGAACGGCCCCAGCGTGCGGCGGTCGCCTTCGGCGACCTCCATGGTCACCGGCTTGATGCGGTGCTCGACGAGCTTGGCCTCGAGCAGGGCCAGGGTCAGTCGTGACCCGACGACGGGGATGTCCGCGCGCTCGCGCAGGAGGTAGGGAACACCGCCGATGTGGTCCTCGTGACCGTGGGTGAGCACGATGGCGTCGATCTTGTCGAGCCGGTCCCGGATCCAGGTGAAGTCGGGGAGGATGACGTCCACACCGGGCTGGTGCTCGTCGGGGAAGAGCACCCCGCAGTCCACGACGAGCAGACGCCCGGCGTGCTCGAAGACCGTCATGTTGCGACCGATCTCACCGAGGCCACCCAGGGGCACGACCCGCAGGCCGTCCTTCGGCAGCGCCGGAAGGGTGTCGCCGTTCCTGCGGCGAGGCCCACGGCGGCTCATCGCCGGACTCCCGCCACGGGGCACGGGCTGGGCAGTGAGACGGGTTCGTGCTGCTGGATGCTCACGGGGTTCTCCGATGCTGAGGACAAGGGTGTGGGGGCGGCTGGATGCGAGGTGCCGAGGGCCTCAGACCATCACGACACATCGCAGATCTGTGCCACCGAGACCTGGGTTGAGGGCGAGCGCGGTCTTACCGGCTCCGTCATGTCGATACCGTAGCCGTCAATCCCACCCCCACAGGTCGTGGGGGGCGCGGAGGGTGCGTCGGACCGCCGCGAGCTGACGGTACGAGGCACGCGACCCGCACACTCAGGGCGACCCCAGCGGCCCGATCCGGCGGAGCAGGTCGGCCCGGGGGGCGCGGTAGGCGCGGTAGCCGTGCGGGTCCGGCTGGTCGATGACTCGCAGGCACCGGTGGAGAGGCGATCGCTCCTCTGAGGGCCGCTCTCCGCGACGTCCACGGCGCCTTCCCAGACCTGCGCCTCACCATCGAGGATTCCGTCGTGGACGGTGACCGCGTGTGGGTGTGGGTGCGGACGCGGCCTCAACCCGGGCCCGTTCTTCGAACCCCCCGACCGGTTCGCGTTGCTCGCGCAGACCGGTGTGCTGGCGCGACTGCGCTTGACCCGAGGTCTCGGCGCCGGGCCCCACGGCGGCCTCACCCGAGGCTGAGGGTCACCGTCCCGGTCGAGACGTCGGCGCCGTCGCAGCGCACGCTGACCTCGGCTCCCGGCTCGGCGCTGCCCTGCGCCTGGCCGACGATGGCGGGGTCGCTCAGCTGCACGACGACGGCCCCCTTGCGGCCCTGGTCGACGACGACGGCGGGGAAGGTCTCCCCCACGTGACCCGTCATGACCGCTGCCTCCACGGCGTCGGTGCTCGCCCGCTCGACGGCTGAGGCCTGGCGTCCACCCGCACGCATGAGGCCAGGCAGCTCCGGGAGGGCCTCGCGGGCCCACGAGGGGACCTCGTCGCCGCAGACCAGGGCCTCGCACACGACCAGCCCGAACCGGTCGACCAGGCGCCTCAAAGGCGCCGTCACGTGGGCGTACGGTGCCGCGACCGCTGCGTGCGTGCGCGGGCTCGGAGGCTGGCCCTCGAAGGGGGTGTAGCCCGCTCCCCGGAAGAGCGCTGTCGCCTCGTGCACCAGCGCCAGGTGCAACGGGTCGGTGCGGTCGAGGCGACGCAGGAGCTCGCCATACGGCTCACCCTGCGGCCACTCGACGCCGAGGGCCAGGGTCTGGCGACGGAAGCGCGCGACCGCGGCCTCCTCGGGAGCGGGCATGGTGCGCAGCAGCCCGATGCCCCCGTCGAGCATGATGCGGGCCGCGGCCATGCCCGTCATCAGCGACAGCTGGGCGTTCCAGTCCTCGGCGGGCACCGGCGGGCGGAAGGAGAGCACGTAGGCGCCGTCGGCGTCCTGGGTCACCTCCTGCTCGGGCAGCGGCAGGCTGGCACCGCCGCGGCGGCCCTCGAGCTCGATGCGACGCTCCCCCACCTCGCGCAGCAGCAGCAGACGCTGGTCGTCGGTGCCGGCGTCGACCGCCTCCTGGACCTGCCGGTAGTGGAAGCGGTCGGTGCTGCGGACGACCGCGCGGTAGAGGTCGGTGCTGGTGACCTCACCGTCGCCGCCGAGCAGCAGGTCCCACACGAAGGCCGGACGCACCACCCCCTCGAGCAGGCTGGCGGCGCCCTCACTCAGCTGCGGCGGGTGCAGTGGGGCGCGCTGGTCCGGTGCGTAGACGGTGACCGCCCGGCTGCGCGCCTCCGCGTCGACCGCCCCGCCGGGCACGACGAAGGCCGGCACGTCGGCGATGGCGTACCGCACGCGGTAGCCGTCCCCCGAGCGCTCGATGTGCAGCGCCTGGTCGAGGTCCATGGAGCCCAGCGGGTCGATGGTGCAGAAGGGCACGTGCGTCTCGT
>JALYVC010000015.1 GCA_030853445.1 Actinomycetota bacterium
GAGTCACCCCCACGTCCTGCTCGCAGGGCGGTCGGGGTGACTCGCCGGTACGCCGTCGGCGTCATACGCTGACGACCAGTCGCCGCCGGCCCCACCCGGGGGCAGGTGCCTCGACCGGTCAAGGAGCACCCCCCTCATGAGCACCTCCCCCGCCGACCAGCGCATCGTCGTCACGGGCATCGGCGCCACGACGCCGCTCGCGGGCAACGCCCCCGACACCTGGGAGGGCATCCTCGCCGGACGCTCGGGGATCGCCCCGATCGAGGCCGACTGGGTCAGCAAGTACGAGCTCCCCGTCACCTTCGCCGGTGAGCTGGCCGTCAAGCCAAGCGAGGTGCTGGCCAAGGTCGAGACCCGACGGCTCGACCCCACCTCGCAGTACGCCCTCATCGCGGCCCGCGAGGCCTGGCAGGACGCCGGGGCCCCGGACGTCGACCCCGAACGCTTCGCCTGCGCGATCGGCTCCGGCATCGGCGGGGTCTGGACCTTGCTCGACCAGTGGGACACGCTGCGAGAGAAGGGCCCCCGCCGCGTCTACCCCCTCTCCGTCCCCATGCTGATGCCCAACGGTCCTGCGGCCACGGTCTCCCTCGACCTCGGGGCGCGGGCCGGCGCCCACACCCCCGTCAGCGCCTGCGCCTCCGGCGCCGAGGCCATGGGACTGGGCGCGTCGATGATCCGCTCAGGTCGCGCCGACATGGTGATCTGCGGGGGCACCGAGGCCGCCATCCACGCCATGCCCGTCGCCGGCTTCGCCGCGATGCACGCCCTCTCGACCCGCAACGACGACCCGACCCACGCGTCGAGGCCGTATGACGTCGCCCGCGACGGTTTCGTGCTCGCGGAGGGGGCCGCCGTGATCGTGCTCGAGACGTACGAGCACGCCGTGGCCCGCGGCGCCACGATCTACGCCGAGCTGGCCGGTCTGGGCATGTCGTCGGACGCCTACCACGTCACCTCGCCCGAGCCCGAGGGCGCCGGCGCCCACCGTGCCATGCGTGAGGCCCTCGCCCAAGCCGGAGTCGCCCCCGAGGAGCTCTCGTCGATCAACGCGCACGCCACCTCGACCGCTGTCGGTGACCTCGCCGAGGCCAAGGCGATCGTAAGGGCCTTCGGTGACAGCGCGGCGTCGATCCCGGTGAGTGCGACGAAGTCGATGACCGGGCACCTGCTCGGCGCCGCCGGCGCGCTCGAGGCGGTCTTCTCCATCCTGTCCGTGCGCGACCGCATCGCCCCGGCGACGATCAACATCGACGACCTCGACCCGGCCATCCCCCTCGACGTGGTGCGGGGTGAGCACCGGGTGCTCGGCGAGCACGGAGGCCCGGTCACGGTCCTCGACAACTCCTTCGGCTTCGGTGGGCACAACGTCGCGGTGCTCTTCCGCAGCGTCTGACCCAGCTGACGGCCGGAGCGCGACCACCGGGTCGGGGTGCCGCACCCGAGCCCTAGGCTGACCCGTATGCCGTTCCCCGCCAAGTTCCCCGGCGCCTGCAAGGTCTGCTCGCGCCCCATCGCGGTCGGCGACCCGATCACCAAGGGCGGGGGCGGTTACGTGCACGACGGGTGCAGCCAGGGCTCGCTCGACCTCGGGCTCGCCATGGCAGTCACCCCCGCCGCAGGCCCGGCACCGACCTCGGCACCCGAGGGCACCCTCCGGGTCTGGACCGACGGGGCCTGCTCGGGCAACCCCGGGCCGGGAGGGTGGGGGTGGGCGGCCCAGGACGGCCGCCAGGGCAGCGGCAGCGCCCCCTACACGACCAACCAGCGGATGGAGATCCAGGCTGCTCTCGAGGCGGTGACCACCCTGAACGAGCGCCCGATCACGGTGGTCAGCGACTCGACCTATGTCGTCAACTGCTTCCGCAACAGCTGGTGGCGGGGGTGGCTGGCCAAGGGCTGGGTCAACAGCGCGAAGAAGCCGGTCGCCAACCGCGAGCTGTGGGAGCCGCTGATCGCGGCCTTCCAGGAGGGTGGCATCTCCTTCGAGTGGGTCAAGGGCCACTCCGGTGACCCCATGAACGACCTCGTCGACCGGCTCGCTGTCGAGGCGGGCAAGGCGCAGGCCAGCTGAGCCTCAGCCCACCTTGTGGAGCCAGCGCACGGGAGCCCCGTCGCCGGCATACCGGAAGGGCTCGAGCTCGACGTCCCAGGCGGCGCCGAGCACCCGGTCGATCTCGACCGCCAACGCCGTCGGGTCTCCCCCGCTGGCGCGCACCGCGTCGCGCAGCCGGTCCTCGGGCACCACGGCGTCGCCGCTGGCACTGGTCCAGGTGTGGTGGATGCCGAGGCTCGGGGTGTGCGACCAGCGCGAACCGTCGACGCCCGGTGACGGCTCCTCGGTGACCTCGTAGCGCAGGTCGGCCCATCCACGCAGGGCGCTGGCGATGGCGGCGCCCACCCCGGGCCGGCCGCTCCAGCTGATCTCGGCACGCACCAGCCGCTGACCTGCCGGCTGTGGCGTCCAGTCGACGTGCACGCGCTGGTCCAGCGCCGACTCCAGGGCCCACACGATGTGAGGGCACAGTGCGGTCGAGGCGGAGTGGATGAAGACCACGCCCCGGGTGACGCGATTGGTCGCGGCAGACATCCTGGACCTCCTTGAGTGCGAGGGACGTCTTCCCCACGAACCTGCACACCCGGGCGACCGGCACTGACGATGACCAACCACGGTTGAGTCCTGTGTCGTTGTAGGTGACATTGTGCACCACGTTGCCCATGCGCACCACTGACCCCACCACACCGGACCACACAGGATGCCGGACGACCACCTACGCGTCGACGTCCCCCGGGCCCTGGGCCCGGGGCCCGGGGGACGCGACGGCCGTGACGACGATGAAGGGTCAGCACCCCGCCGTCGTGACGGGGCTGCTGACCGACGGGGCGCTCGAGGAGCCGTTCCAGAGGTTGCCGGCCGAGCCCCAGTAGCCGACCAGCATCCGGCCGAACGACCACGTGTTGACGAGGTTGCCGCTGAACTCGGAGCCGGAGAGCGCGCCGGCCTGCACGTCGGTCGTGCTGCCGACTGCGCTGTTGCAGCGCACCAGGGTCTGGTAGGAGCTGGTGTCGGGTGACGGTGCCGTCAGCCCGGCGTCCTCCATGCGGAAGCTGTAGGCCGACACTCGCGCGCCGTCCGCGTCGTTGTAGCTCCAGGTGTTGCCCCACCCGGACTGCTGCTCGTTGAAGGCGATGTCGACGGCGCTCACGGTGTTCCGTGTGATGAGGTTCCAGGAGCTGTCCTGGTCGGTCGTGATGCCCCGTCCGTTGGCCGGGAGGTCGCGCACCAGGTTGCCGACGACGGCGTTGTAGTCGGAGCCGTTGCCAAACCGGATGCCCTCCTGCATGTAGTGGCTGGCGGTCGAAGTGGCCACCCGGGCAACGGTGTTGCCGCTGACGACGTCGGCTCGGGAGTAGTTGGCCAGCCAGATGCCCGGGCCGGTGCCGCACGCAATGTCGGTCACGGTGTTGCCAGAGATGACGCTCTCGGTGAGCATCCGCCCGAAGATCCCCTTCCCCGTGATCGTGTTGCCCAGCAGCTGGATCCCGCGGGACGGGGCGATGCCGATGCCGAGCATGGTCTCGAAGAACTGCTCCTGGGTGCGGGCCGCCAGCGCATCACGCGACCCCGCGCCCGGCACGGACCTGCGGGCCTGCCAGTCGTGGGCGTTGACGGCCTTCGACTGCCAGGCCTGGACGTTGTCGGCGTTGCGCGACACGACGACGACCCCGCCCGCGATGCGCAGCCCCTGCAGCACCCAGTGGCTCGCGCCCTGGGTGAACGACACGGTGCGGTCGGCGTCGGGGCCCGTCGCATCGCACCCGGGCGAGGACAGCGTGGCCGTCAGCGTCACGGCGGCTGCGGCAGCCGGCGCAACGACGATCGGGTGGGCGTGGGTACCGGAGACGTTCGCCGAGAACGGACCGGTGTAGGTGCCTGCGGCCAGGACGATCCTGTCCCCCGGCTTGGCTGTGCGCAGCGCACCGACCAGCTGGACCGAGGTCGAGACCGGGACCACCCGCAGCGGGGCAACTGCGGGGTCGTCGTAGGACGTAGCTCCGGTGACGGAGAGGTAGTCCGACGGGTTCACGACGCCGCCGGCGGTCTGGCCCGTCAGGGCAGTAGTGCCCGGGTTGGCGGCGAGGGCTGGCGAGCCCCCGAGACCGACAAGACCGAGGGCCGAGATCGCCACGAGTCCGGCGACCGCCGGGCGACGCGAGAGAGAGCGGGTACGGGGGGTGTGCGAAGAGGTCATGAGGCTCCTGTTCGAGGTCGCCGACGGCCGCGCGGTCCCGGTCAGACGGGTGGGCGCGCGCGGTGGTCGGCCGGAGGTGTGGGGGAACCACCCGTCCTGGCCCCGGGGGGCGATGACGCGATGGGGTGGGACGAGCCCCGGGATGCGTCGGGTTGGGGGCCGACGGGGCTGAGGTACGGGGAGATGGTGCGGCCCGACCGACGGAGTGGGGCACCGAGGTCCGTGCGCGTGCGCCTGGCTCAGGGTTGAGGAGGAGCCAATACCAAGGAAATAGGCCATCTACGGATGGATCACATGAACCCAGGAGCCTACTGCTGGTGAGCGATACGCGGTGGCGTCACGGTGAGCAGCGACGGTCAGCACCCCACCGTCGTGACGGGGCTGGTGACGGACGGCGCGCTCGAGGAGCCGTTCCAGAGGTTGCCGACCGAGGCCCAGTATCCGAGCAACCCCTGGTTGAACGACCAGGTGCGCACCTGGTTGCTGCTGAAGCTGCCACCGGAGACGGCCCCTGCCTGCAGGTCGACTGCGCTGTCGAAGGCGGTGTTGCAGCGCACCTGGGTCAGGAAGGAGCTGGTGTCGCGCGACGGCGTCGCGAGCTTGACGTCCTCCATCCGGAAGCTGAAGGCCGCGACGCGCGCATGGTTGGCGATGTTGTAGCTCCAGGTGTTGCCCCATCCGGACTGCTGCTCGTTGTAGGCGATGTCGACGCTGTTGACCCGGTTCTGCGTGATGAGGTTCCACGAGCTGTCCTGGTCGGTCGTGATGCCCCGCCCGTTCGCCGGAAGGTCGCGCACCCGGTTGCCGACGACGGCGTTGTAGTCGGAACCGTTGCCGAGCCGGATCCCTTCCTGCATGTAGTGGCTGGCAGTCGAGACGGCCACGCGGGCCACGGTGTTGCCGCTGATGACGTTGGCGCGGGAGTAGTTGGCCAGCCACAGGGCCGGTCCGGTGCCGCAGGCGACGTCGGAGATGGTGTTGCCGGAGATCACGCTCTCGACGGCCATCCGTCCGAAGACCCCCTTGCCGGTGATCGTGTTGTCGAGCAGCTGGATGTCCTGAGAGGGGTAGAGCTTCGCGCCCACCGTCTTGGCGAGGAAGGGTACCTGGCCACGAGCCGCGACAGCGTCCCACGACGCGGCTCCAGGCACGGACCGCCGGGTCGCCCAGCTGTGGGTGCTGATGGCCTTCGACTGCCAGCTCTGCACGTTGTCGGCGTTCTTCGACGCGAGGATGACTCCCCCGTCGATCGTCAGCCCCCGCAGGACCCAGTGGCTCGCCCCCGCGGTGAAGGAGACGGTTCGGTCGGAGTCAGGGCCGGTCGCGCCGCAGCTCGGGTACTTCAGGGGCGCGGTCAGGGTGACGGCGGCACCCGCGGCCGGCGCCACGACGATCGGGTGCTCGCGGGTCCCGGAGACGGTCAGGGCGAACCGGCCCGCGTAGGTACCGGCGGCGACGACGATGCTGTCGCCCGCCCTGGCCGTGCGCAGCGCCGTGCTCAGCTCTTGCGTGGTCGCGACCGGGACCGACCTCAGGGGCGCCGTCAGCGCGTTGGCGTACCCCGTCGCCCCGGTGACCTGAAGGTAGTCGGACGGGTTCACCGCACCGAACCTGGCAAGGCTCGCCAACGATGAGGGCGAGCTGCTGCTCGTCGCGAGGGCCGGCGAGCAGCCGAGACCGGCCAGCCCGAGGGCAGACAGGACGACGACGCCGGCAGCGGCGGGGCGGCCTGGGAGGTAACGGGTGCGGGAGAGGTCAGGAGAGGTCATGTGAGGATCCTGTTCGAGGTCGTCGACGCCCGTACGGTCCCGATGAGGTGGGAGCCACGTGCGGCGGTCGGCGGGTGGGGTCGGAGGGAGAACCCACCGCCGTCGCCGCCAGGGCGACGAACGCGGTGAGGTGGAGCCAGCCCCGAGATGGGCGACAAAGTGAGGTGTCGTCCCCGGGGCGAGGTGGTACCGGTGGTGCGGGGGTGGTGTCGTATCTCGACCGACGGAGTGGGGCACCGTGGTCGTCGTCCGATCGTGGTGGGGCCGACCGAGCAAGATCAGAATAACGGATAAAACGGACATTGCCCATCAGCCGCTGACACTACGCTGCTCGCGCTTTCTCAGGCGCGGTCCTCGTGGCACGACAGAACCCGCCGAGTCCCTGGGGGGTCCTCGACGGGTTCCTGTGCCGTTGTGCTCCGACCGGGTCCGGTCAGAGCTGGTGAGCGACTCGGCCGTCGCGGGTCAGCAGCCGACCGTGGTCGAGGGGCTCGAGATCGACGGCAGGCTGGTTGAGCCGTTCCACACGTTGCCCTGGGCGGTCCAGTAGCCGGCCAGCTGCATGTTGAACTTCCAGGTGGTGAAGCCGTTCGACTCGAAGTCGCCGCCCGCGACCGCGCCGGCCTGGAAGTCCATGGGGCTGTTCACGACCATGTTGCACCGCACCACCGGGTAGTAGGTGCTCGAGTCACGTGAGGGGGTGCTGAGCCCGATGTCCTCCATCCGCATGCTGAAGGCCGAGATCCGGGGGTTGAGGGTGAGGTTGTAGCTCCAGGTGTTGCCCCAGCCGGACTGCTGGTCGTTGAAGGCGATATCGACGCCGTTCACCCGGTTCTGGGTGAAGAGGTTCCATGAGCTGTCCTGGTCGGTCGTGATGGCGCGACCACCCGCGGGGAGGTCACGCACCCGGTTGCCGACGACGACGTTGTAGTCGGAGCCGTTGCCGAGGCGGATGCCTTCCTGCATGAAGTGCACGGCGGTCGACGCCGCGACACGGGCCACGAAGTTGCCGCTGACGACATTTCCGTGGGAGTAGTTGGCCAGCCACACCGCAGGGCCGGTGCCGCACTGGATGTCGGTGACCGAGTTGCCGGAGATGACGTCGTAGCTGGTCATCCGGCCGAAGATCCCCTTGCGGGTGATGGTGTTTCCCAGGATCTGCAGGTCCTGGGACGGGAACAGGTCGGTGCTGAGCAGCGTCCCGAGGTAGGCCTCCTGGGTGCGGGAGGCGAGCACGTCACGGCTCATGGCGCCCGGCACCGCCCGACGGGCCTGCCAGTTGTGCGCGTTGATCTGCTTGGCCTGCCAGTCCTGCACGGTGTTGGCGTTCTTCGACGAGATGGTCACGCCCCCGTCGATCGTCAGACCCGTCAGCACCCAGTGCCCGATGCCTCCCATGAAGGAGAAGGTGCGGTCCGGGTCCGGGCCCTTGGTCGAGCACGCCGGCGCCGGAAGGCTCGCGGTCAGGGTGACGCCTGCGCCCGCCGCGGGGCGCACCACGATGGGGTGGGCCAGGGTGCCGGACACGGTGGCGGTGAACGGCCCGACGTAGGTGCCCGCGGAGAGGACGATGTTGTCGCCCGGCTGCGCGCTCGCGAGAGCCGCGGTGAGCTGGAGGCCCGTCGCGACGTTCACCGCCCGTAGCGGTGGCGTGTCGGGAGAGGCGTACGCGGTGGCTCCCGTGACGGCAAGGTACCCGGTCGGGTCCACTGTGCCGACCTTGCCGATGGCCGGCGGTCCCGCCGTTGCGGGTGCTGGCGACGAGGTGGACGTCTCGGACGAGGGAGCGGCTGCGGCGGTCCCGCAGCCGAGGCCGACGAGAGCGACGGTCGACAGGGTCGCGACGCCGAGGGCGAGGAAGCGAGGTGTGCTGGTGTGCGGTCTGCAGGCGTGGGGGAGGTTCATTGCTGCGGTCCTGTTCCGGAGGACGACGACATGCGCGACTCAGAGGTTCGCGAAGGCGACGAGGGGGGTGGGGAGGAGTCGACCCGACGGCGTTGGGGAGCGTCGCGTCTGTGAGACAAGATAGCGACAATTCGGTCAAAACGCTAGTGTCGGCCCTCCCTGCGTGCTAGGCGGTGCCCCACACCGCAGCTGGTGGGGCACCACCCGTCACGTGACGGACTCGCAGCGACCAGTCAGCAGGTGATCGTGCTGGGGCTGCTGATGCCCGTGCGGGGCGCCGTCGTCGAGGCGTTCCACGTGTCCCCCACCGAGGCCCAGTAGCCGGCGAGACGCTTGTTGAGCATGTAGGTCGTGAACGCGTTCCCAGCGAAGCTGCCGTGCGAGATCGCCCCGGCCTGGAAGTCGACAGCGGGGGTGGGAGCGCCCACCGAGGTGTTGCACGACATCTGCACGAAGAACGAGCTGCTGTCCTCGGTCGGTGTCGCGAAGCGCCCGTCCTGCATACGGATGCTGAAGGCCGCGACCGTGGCGCCGCTGACCGAGTTGTGGGACCAGACGTTGCCCCAGCCGGACTGCTGCTCGTTGAAGCCCATGTCGACGTGGTCGGCAGTGTTGTCGGTGAACACGTTCCACGACGAGTCCTGGTCGGTGGTGAAGGCGCGACCGCCGACCGCCAGGTCGTGCACCCGGTTGCCGGTCACCACGTTGTAGTCGGAGCCGTTGCCGAGGCGGATGCCCTCCTGCATGAAGTGCGTGGCCGTCGAGGCCGCGACCCGGGACACGTCGTTGCCGGTGATGACGTTGCCGTGGCTGTAGTTCGACAGCCACACCGCCGGGCCTGTGCCACAGGCGATGTCGGTCATCGTGTTGCCGGCGACGACGCCGTAGCGCGAGAGCCGACCGAAGAGGCCCCGCCCGGTGAGGACGTCGTTGCGGATCTGCACGTCGCTCGACGCGAGGATCGGCTGCCTGATGAGGGCCGAGAGCCAGTCGACCACTGCGCCACCGGCACCCGGGTCACGCGTGCTCGAGCCGGGGACCGCACGACGGGCCGCCCAGTCGTGCTGGTCGATCATCGCCGACTGCCACTTCTGCACGAGGTTGGCGTTCTGCGACGAGATCTTGATGCCGCCAGCGACGGTTACACCGCGCAGCACCCAGTGGCTGGCGCCCCGTTCGAAGGAGAAGGTGCGGTTCTCGTCGGGCCCCTTGGCGTCGCACCCCGGGTAGGGCAGGTTGGAGGTGAGGGTCACCGCCGCGTCGACGGCGGGGTGGACGACGACGGGATGAGCGGTGGTGCCGGAGCGCATCGCGCTGAAGGGCCCGACATAGGTGCCGGCGGCGAGCACGATGTCATCTCCCGGCAGGGCTGCCGCGAGGGCAGCGGTCAGCTGGGCCGAGGTCGCCACCGACACTGTCCGCAGCGGGGTGCTGGCCGGGTCGGCGTTTCCGGAGGCCCCCGTGACGGAGACCAGGGTCGAGGGGTCGACGACGTGGGTGCCTGTCCGGGCTCCCGGCGCGCCGGGGGTGGTGGTGTCGGCGAGGGATGAGGTGGCCGTGAGACCGCCGAGCGACAGCGCACCGGCCACCCGTCGGCCGGTGTGCGCAGGAGCGCCGGGCAGGCGGGGAGAGGAGGGCATACGGGAGGAGCAGACGTCCGTGTCCATGGAAGATGTCCTTCGGGAGAACGGCCGAGCACTGGGGGTCGTCCTGACCCCGAGCCGCGGCGCGGTGAGGGTGTGAGGAGGGCCGGCGGGACAGGACGTGAGGACGTGAGGACCTGTCGGGCCGGTGAGACCGGGCGTCGTCGCGATGGCGATCGCCCGGCGAGAGGTGAGGTCGAGCCCTGGAGTCCGTCGGAGTGAGGTGCCGAGGCCAGGGGAGGTCGTGCTCAGACCGACGGGGTGGGGTACCGACGGCCCGGTCGGCCCTGAGCGCTCAGGTCCAACACATCGACAGATTATCCTATAAAAGGGATAATTAATTAGGATAGCAATGGCCGGAACCGGGCGTACCGGTGGCCCCCGACGCCGGGACGAAGGTCTCTGTCTTCTCCGAGGACGGTGGGGAAGCGTGGGGTCCCACAGGCAGTGACGTTCCCCCATCTCGTCGAGGAGACACCCGTGACCACGTTGACCCGGAGCGTACGAGTCCCGCTGGTGGTGAGCCTGCACGACGGCGACCGCAGCATGGTCGACCTGCTGGGGGGCAAGGGAGCGAACCTGGCCGAGATGACGCGGCTCGGCCTCCCCGTGCCCCCTGGGTTCGTCATCACCACCGAGGCTTGTCGCACCTACCTGGTGGACGGCAAGGAGCCAGCCGATCTGCACGAGCTCGTCCTCGAGCAGCTGCGCGAGCTGGTGATCGAGGCCGGGCGGGAGTTCGGTGCCGCCAGCGACCCGCTCCTGGTCTCGGTGCGCTCCGGCGCCCGGTTCTCGATGCCCGGCATGATGGAGACGATCCTCAACGTCGGCCTCACCGACGCCACGCTGCCCGGTCTCGCCGCCCGAGGTGGCGAGCGCTTCGCGTGGGACTGCTACCGCCGCCTGACCCAGATGTACGGCCGCACTGTCCTCGGCGTCGGGGCCGACTTCTTCGAGGATGCCCTGGCCCTTGCCCGGGAGGCGCACGGGGTCGGTGACGACTGCGACCTCGATACGGCCACCTTGAAGGCACTGACGGCGCAGTTCCGGCGCATCCTCGTCGAGCAGGCCGGTGAGGACCTGCCCCAGGACCCGTACGAGCAGCTCATGCGGTCGATCCGGTCGGTGTTCGAGTCGTGGAACGGCGAGCGCGCCCGCCTCTACCGCGCGCACGAACGGATCAGCGACGACCTCGGGACGGCCGTGAACATCATCGAGATGGTCTACGGGAACACCGGTCCCAGCAGCGGCAGCGGCGTCTGCTTCACCCGCAACCCGGCCACCGGCTCCCCCGGCGCCTACGGCGACTACCTGCCGAACGCGCAGGGCGAGGACGTCGTCAACGGCAGTCGCGTCACCCTCTCACTCGAGGACCTCGCCCGTCTGCAGCCCGCGGTCCACGCCGAGCTGCTCGGGCACCTCGAGACCCTGGAACGACACTTCACCGACGTCTGCGATGTCGAGTTCACGGTCGAGGACGCCCGCCTGTGGATCCTGCAGACGCGCGTCGGCAAGCGCAGCCCGGCGGCAGCCTTCCGGATCGCCGTCGACCTCGTGGACATCGGTGACATCGGGATGGACGAGGCCCTCGTGCGCGTCGACGGGGTCCAGCTGCAGAGCCTCCTGCACCCGCAGTTCGCGCCCGGCGGCCCCCGTGACGTCGTCGCGACCGGTCTGGCCGCCAGCCCGGGCGCCGCCGTCGGCGAGCTGGTGTTCAGCTCGGGCGCCGCTGTCATCGCTGCCGCAAAAGGGCGCAAGGTCGTGCTCGCGCGCCCCGAGACCAGCCCCGACGACCTGGCCGGCATGCTCGTGGCGGAGGCGGTCATCACCTCTCGCGGCGGGTTGACCTCGCACGCCGCGGTCGTCGCCCGCGGACTGGGGCGTGCCTGCGTGACCGGGCTCCTCGACCTCGAGATCGACGTGCACGAGCGTCACCTCGTGGGACCGCACGACCTCGTGCTCACCGAAGGTGACGTCGTCTCGGTCGACGGGAGCACGGGCGAGGTGTGCCGTGGGCGCCGCGAGGTGCGGCCCAGCCCCGTCGCGGCCGCGCTCCAGGCGACGACCGTGCTGGAGGCGCCCGCCACGCAGGACCCCACGGCTGCGGCCGTCGTCCGCCTGCTGGCCCACGCCGACCTGCGCCGCCACCTGGGGGTCCGAGCCAACGCCGAGACCCTCGCCGATGCCAGGGCAGCCAAGGCCTTCGGCGCCGAGGGGATCGGGCTGGCCCGCACGGAGCACATGCTGCTGGGCGACCGGCGCGAGCTGGTCGAGAACGTCGTGACCGACAGCGGCCGCACTCAGGCCCTGGCGAAGATCGAAGAGCTGACCCGGCACGACTTCCTCGAGATCCTCGAGGAGATGGACGGGCTCCCGGTGGTCGTGCGGCTGCTCGACCCACCGCTGCACGAGTTCCTCCCCGACCTGGTCGACCTGTCCACGCGGGTGGCGGTCATCGAGGAACGTGGCCAGAAGGACGCCGGCCTGGAGCACCTGCTCGCAGTAGTCCGCCGGTGGCACGAGGTCAACCCCATGCTGGGCCTGCGGGGGGTGCGGCTGCTCGCGGTCGTCCCCGAACTGCTCGACGCCCAGGTCCGTGCGCTGGCCGAGGCACTGGCTGACCTGTTAGCGCGCCAACGACACCCCCGACTGGAGATCATGGTCCCGCTCGTGAGCGACGAGGAAGAGCTGAAGCAGGCCCGAGCGCGGATCGAGGCGGCGCTCGCCGAGGTGTCAGCCCGCCGCGGTGTCGAGCTGAGCGTGCCGGTCGGTGTGATGATCGAGCTGCCGAGGGCGGCCCTGACCTCTGGTGACCTCGCGACGAGCGCCGAGTTCTTCTCCTTCGGCACCAACGACCTCACCCAGACCACCTGGGGCATCTCCCGCGACGATGCCGAGACCAGCTTCCTCGGGCTCTACCGCCAACAGGGCCTGCTGTCGTTCGACCCCTTCGACACCCTCGACGAGCGCGGGGTCGGCCGACTGATGCGCATCTCCTGCGAGGAGGGCCGCGCGGCCCGTCCGGGCCTCAGCATCGGCCTGTGTGGTGAGCACGGTGGTGACCCGGCCTCGGTGCGGTTCTGTGCCGACCTCGGACTCGACTACGTCTCGTGCTCACCGCCGAGGGTGCCGGTGGCCCGACTGGAGGCCGGCCGAGCCGCCGTCTTGGCCGATCGCGTGGACGCCGGCTCGGACACCCGCTGACCTGCTGATGGGAGCACCCGTGGACGACCACCGCGCCGCCTGGCGGTCAACGACGGCGGACGACCCCATTCCGGCCATCCGCGGCCGGGCCTGCCACCACCCCTGCGAGAAGGTCGGCAACCGTGCCGAGCTCGACGGAGCCGTCTCGATGCACGCCGTAGAACGATCCCTCGAGGACCGGGCCATCCGTGTGGGGTGGGCGTTCACGCCATCGTCGGGTCGCACGAGCCACCGCATCGCCGACCCGGGCGTCGTCTTCGAGCAGAACCGCCACGTCACCGACCTGCGGACCGACGGGACGACGGGGCTCTGACGCCGCTGCTAGCGCCACACGCGGGGCCAGATGCGGGCCCACGAGGAGGAGGCCGTCGACGCCCAGGCGGAGGGAAGCCGGCAGCCACGCAGACGTGAGCACGTTTCCATGTCGTCAGGACTGCTGAACCCGAGGAGACCTAATGTAGTGGGCATGCTGGCAATCATGGCGCGTACGGCCCTCACACTTTCGGTCGTCCTGGCTCTCAGCAGCTGCGCAGGATCCGCAGGGACGAGCCGCAACGCCTCGGGCGACAACTCCTCAGGACAGAGGATCTCCATCGCAGGTTCCTCCGCGCTGCGTTGGGGCGACGGAGCCTACGGCGTCGTACTCGCGCACGGCGCCGCCTTCGACGCAGCCAGCTGGGAGCAGCAGGCCGTCGCTATCGCCGACCAGGGAGCGAGCGTGATCGCGGTCGAGAGCATCGACCCCGATGCGATCCGCAACGCAGTAGAACGGCTGCAGAGTGAGGGAGTCACCAAGGTTGCCCTCGTCGGGGGCAGCGCGGGTGCCGACGCCATCCTCGATCTCGCGAGCCACGAACCGGGCTTGCCCGACCAGCTGATCCTGCTGTCGCCTAACGCCACCGTCAACGGCCTCGGCGACGAACCGAAGCTCTTCGTAGCCAGCAAGGACGAGCCCGTGGCCCACGTGGCGACAGAGCTCGCCGAGTCGTCGCCGGGCAACGAGAACGCAGTGAAGATCCTGCCTGGCTCAGCGCACGCCCAGAACATCTTCGCCACCGATCTGGCCGGCCCTGTCCTCGAATTGATGCTCCAACGTCTGAAGCGTTTTTCCGCCCCGTGAGACCACGCCGACCCGACGGCGGCGGCACTCGCTGCACAAGCGTGGTGAACCGATCAGACAAGCACGGCGCACTCGGTCGCGGGCCTCGATGGCCCAACGGGCCGCCCGTGTCCTGGTGACCAAGGTCAGGCCGGTGCAAATAGCTCCAGGGCATTGCCGTCCGGGTCGCGAAAGCTGACTGCGCTTCCGTAGTCCGCGTCCTGCACGCCGCTGTGACTGACACCGAGGCCGTCGAGATGCCCGATCCATCCCAGAAGCTGTTCACGCGACTCGCACGCGAACGCCAGGTGGTCGAGGCCGGGGGTGGTGGGGTCGAAGTCACGTCCACTGCCAGCGTCGTGCTGGGTGAGTCCGAGGTGCGTGGAGCCAGGTAGGGCAAGTACGCAGCGCGTGAACGGCCCGTCGGTCATGGTGCCCTGTGGTCGAAGGTTCATGACGGATTCGTAGAAGGCAAGGCTGACAGTCAGGTCAGTCACGGTCAGAGCGATGTGGTCGATGCCGGTGATGGTGGGCATGGTGGTCTTTCTTGTCTCGGACGACTGTCGTCCATGACCGTAGCCGCCACTTCCGTCAAAGTCACCTGGGCCGGGCGGACCGTGAGGTGGGCGATTTGTTGTGGGACCGAACGCAGCAACCACCTCACGAGCAGCACTCGGCCGGACGCGTGGCCGTGCCCCACGACGGCGATCGGTCCACCCCCCGATGTCGAAGGACCCAGCCCATCCCTAGACCACCTCGAGCGCCGTGCCCCCAGGATGCGTCGGTGTGGGCTCTAGCCCGGCGCCCCTGACCAGGAGGCTGCGGGCCTCGTCCAGGGGGACCGGCCGGGACCAGAGGTAGCCCTGCCCGTA
>JALYVC010000026.1 GCA_030853445.1 Actinomycetota bacterium
GCACCGGCGGGTAGCCGGGGCAGGCGGTGGTGCGGGCGGCGGCATACGGCGGGGCCCAGGTGAGGTCCGGCACCCGGCAGGGGCCGTAGTCGGGCGCGGCCGCGGAGCCGCTCCAGTAGGAGGTGCGCCCCATGGCCCCCTCCCACGAGAGCGAGATGTGGATGTGGTCGCGGTGGCAGGCGGTGTCCCAGCTCGCCTCGGGGTGCGAGGCGCAGGAGCTGTAGGGACGCCAGCCGTCCCCGGGGCGGTAGGCGCCCCAGATCTTGTCGTTCCAGATGAGGTACATGACGCCGAGGCGGCGGGTCTCGGCAAAGGTGTTGCCGCGGGAGTCCGTCGCGAAGAGCCAGCCGATGAGGGCGTTGGCGCGGGCGACCCCGTCGGTGGTGCGCACCGAGGTCATCCAGTCGATGGCGCGGCCGTCGTAGTGCTCGCTGACCGAGCCGTCGGTGCCGCAGGCCCGGGCGGTCCCTGCCACCGTGCCCGGCCAGGTGGCAGTGAGCAGGGCGGCCAGCCGGCTGGTTCCGGGTTTGGTCGCAGCGTCGCAGGACGCGTCGGCGACGTAGCCGGCGAGGGCCTCGATGCCGGCCGTCGCCGGCGGGCCGGGTGGAGGCAGCGAGACGCTGACAGCGGTGGGCGCCACGACCTGCGCGGGCGGTGCGGCCTGCGCGCCCGAGGGCTGCAGGAGCACGGCGACCACGAGGGCGGCGAGGGGCGCCGCGAGCAGGGGGATGACGCGGGTACGACGCCGGGTGGTGCGCGTCGCGCCCGCGGGCGCCGGGTGGCGCTCGGGCGACGGGGTGCGAGGCATGACATGGCCTTCGGGCAGGACGACGGGAGTCGGGCCGTCGAGGTGGGGGTGGGGGAAGCCGGGAGGTCGCGGGGGTGACCACCTCACCCATGATGACCGATATATACACTTTTGGCTACACGCTCGCCCGCGGAGTGCACGGCACGTCCGTCCGCGGCACCCACGATGATGGGCCCATGCCGACCGTCGACGCCCTCGAGCTCGGGTTCGACCCTGGGGACCCCGCGTTCATTGCCGAGCCCTACGGCGTCTTCGCCCGGCTGCGGGCCGCCGGGCGCGTGGTGCCGGACGCCTCCTCGGGGCTGGCCCTGCTGCCCCACCACGCCGACGTGCATGCCGCTCTGCGCCACCGGGGGCTCGGGCGGGTGGCGCACGGGGGCACCCGGGCCGCACCGGCGCACCCGCGGTGGGAGCAGTCGGAGCGCTGGTCGCTGCTCAACCTCGAGCCGCCCGACCACACCCGCATCCGGCGCCTGGTGAGCAGCGTCTTCACCGCGCGGGCGGTCGCCGCCCTGCGCCCCCTCGTGGAAGAGTTGGCCGACCGGCACCTGGCCCGGGCCGTCGCGGACAGCGCCCTCGGCGAGCTCGACCTCGTCGCCGACTACGCGCAGCCCTTCTCCATCGACGTCATCTGCCGGTGGCTGGGCGTGCCCGTCGAGGACGGCCCCCTCCTGCTCGGCTGGTCGCACGCCATCGTCAAGATGTACGAGCTGCGGGCGTCGCCGCTCGAGCGCGAGCGCGCCGAGCGGGCGGCGGACGAGTTCATCGACCACGTCGAGCGGCTGATCTGCGCCCGCCGGAGCCATCCGCGCGACGACGTCATCAGCGCCCTGCTCGCCGCCGTCGACGCCGGTGAGCACCTCACCGAGGACGAGATCGTCTCCACCGTCATCGTCCTGCTCAACGCCGGGCACGAAGCCACGGTCAACACGCTCGGCAACGGCATGCGCACGGCGCTGGCGCACCCGAGCGAGTGGGCCCGGGTGCGCTCGGGAGAGGTCAGCCCCGCGACCGCGGTCGAGGAGCTGGTGCGGCACGACGCTCCCCTGCAGCTCTTCGAGCGCTGGGTGCGCGACGAGGTCGTCGAGCTCGCCGGGCACACGTTCGTACGGGGCGAGCGGCTCGGCCTGCTCTTCGGCTCGGCCAACCGCGACCCCGCCCGCTTCGCGGACCCCGACCGCTTCGACATCGGCCGGGGCGACGCCGGGCACATCGGCTTCGGTGGCGGCGTGCACTTCTGCATCGGCGCGCCGCTGGCCCGCCTCGAGCTGGAGGCGTCGGTGACCCGGCTGGCCGGGCTGGGTGAGGCGCTGCGCCCGGTGGGCGAGACGGCCTACCAGCCGTTCTTCGTCATCCGCGGTCTGCAGAGCCTGCCCGTCACCGTGGCCTGAGGGCCATCGCGACCGGCTGGGCGCAGGTCAGCCGAGGGCCTGGGCGATCGGCACGTCCCCGGCGTTGAAGTTGATCGTGACCCGGCTCAGGCCCGGGGTCGCCAGCACGTGGGCGGTGACGGCCGCGACGTCGTCGCGGCTGACCGAGCTCGGCGAGACGCCCTCACCGGTCTCGATCGCGCCGGTGCCCGGGTCGTCGGTGAGGCTGCTGGGGCCGAGGACGACCCAGTCGAGGTCGCTCGCGCGCACTGCGTCGTCGGCCTCGGACTTGGCCTCGGCGTAGGGGTAGAAGTCGCTGTCCTTGGCCACCCCGTGGTCGGGCTTGGAGTAGAAGTAGGACACCATGACGAAACGCGGGACCCCGGCCGCGTCGGCCGCGTCGACGGCCCTGGTCGCCGCGTCGCGGTCGACGGCCCAGGTGCGCTCGGTGCTGCCG
>JALYVC010000032.1 GCA_030853445.1 Actinomycetota bacterium
GCGTCGACGTGCTCGTGCGCGCCACCGCCGCCGCCACCGGCCGCCCGGAGCCCGAGGTGGGTCACCTGCTGGCCGGTCCGCCGCCCACCACCGACGACGACCTGCTCGGCCTCGCCGGGCGGCTCGCCGACCTCGAGAAGGAAGTCCGTCGCACATGACCGACCAGCAACCGCAACCCCGGGTGCCTCAGCCCTACGACGCCCCGCTGCCTCCACTCACCGCGCAACCCGTTGTTCCCGCAGGTCCTCCTGCTCCCGCGGCCCGCGTGCCTTCCTCGGGCGACCCCGACGCCCGCAGCGCCCAGGCGAGGGACGCGCTGCTGGCCGTCAGGAGGGAGGTGGGCAAGGCCGTCGTCGGTCAGGACGCCGCCGTCTCGGGCATGATCATCTGCCTGCTCACCCGCGGCCACATCCTGCTCGAGGGGGTGCCCGGTGTGGCCAAGACGCTGCTGGTGCGCACGCTGGCGACGGCGCTGGCGATCGACACCAAGCGTGTGCAGTTCACCCCCGACCTGATGCCGGGCGACATCACCGGCTCGCTGATCTTCGACAGCAAGACGAGCGACTTCGCCTTCCGCGAGGGGCCGGTCTTCACCAACCTGCTGCTCGCCGACGAGATCAACCGCACGCCGCCGAAGACGCAGGCCTCGCTGCTCGAGGCGATGGAGGAGCGGCAGGTCTCGGTCGAGGGGTTGGCCCGCCTGCTGCCCTCGCCCTTCATGGTGGCGGCCACTCAGAACCCCGTGGAGTACGAGGGCACCTACACCCTGCCCGAGGCCCAGCTCGACCGGTTCCTGCTCAAGGTCGTGCTGCCGGTGCCGGGTCGCGACGACGAGATCGAGGTGGTGCAGCGCCACGCCCGGGGTTTCGACCCGCGTGACCTCGCCGCCGCCGGCGTCCAGTGCGTCGCCGGGCCCGACGACCTCGCCGCAGGTGCCGAGGCCGTGCGCCGCGTGCAGGTGGCCCCCGAGGTGGCTGCCTACATCGTCGACATCGCCCGGGCCACCCGCCAGGCACCGTCGCTGTCGCTCGGGGTCTCACCTCGTGGCGCCACCGCACTGCTCGCGACCTCGCGGGCCTGGGCCTGGATGAACGGCCGCTCCTACGTCACGCCCGACGACGTCAAGGCCCTGGCCCAGGCCACTCTCGCGCACCGGCTGTCGCTGCGGGCGGAGGCCGAGCTCGAGGGGGTCAGCGTCGACTCGGTGCTCGCCAGCGCCATCGGCTCGGTGACCGTCCCGCGATGAGCGGTCTGCGCTCCCGTCGCCTCACCCGCCGCGTCCCGCCGGACCGGGCGAGCGAGCGACCACGGACAGGACGTCGTACGGAGGTCGGTCCGTGGCGGTGAGCTGGCGCTTTCCCCTGCTGCTGCTGCTCGGGGTCGTCGCCGTCGTCGTGCAGCCCACCCGGCAGGTCGTGCTCGCCTGGGTGGCGCTCACGCTGGTGATCACGCTGGTCGACGTCGTGCTCGCGGTCAGCCCGCGCCGTCTCGGGGTCGTGCGCGAGGCCGACACCCAGGTCAGGCTCGGCGACAGCGGCACCTCGAGCCTGCTCGTCACCAACCCCGGACGCCGCACGCTGCGGGCCGTGGTGCGCGACGCGTGGCAGCCGTCGGCCGGGGTGGGGGTCGATCGTCACCGGGTCACGCTCGGCGGTGGTGAGCGGCTGCGCCTCACCACGACGCTCACCCCCACCCGGCGCGGAGACCGCCTCGCCGACCGGGTGACCGTGCGCAGCTTCGGCCCGCTGCGGCTCGGTGCCCGCCAGCGCTCCCTCGACGTCGGGGGCTCCATCCGGGCGCTGCCGCCCTTCTCCTCGCGCAAGCACCTGCCCTCGCGGCTCGCGGCCCTGCGCCAGCTCGACGGGCGCTCGGCCGTGCGCATCCGCGGGCAGGGCACCGAGTTCGACTCGCTGCGCGACTACGTCGAGGGCGACGACGTGCGGTCGATCGACTGGCGGGCGACGGCCCGACGTCAGCACGCCGTCGTGCGCACCTGGCAGCCTGAGCGGGACCGGCGCGTCATCCTCGTGCTCGACACCTCGCGCACGTCGGCCGGCCGCGTCGCCGACCTGCCCCGCCTCGACAGCGC
>JALYVC010000036.1 GCA_030853445.1 Actinomycetota bacterium
CCAAGGCCGTCGTCTACGAGGACGGCGAGTGGCGCCACGACTCGGACGCCAGCGTCAAGGCGTGGTATGGCAAGACCGCTGACCAGATCATCGCCATGCGGAAGGCGGCTGGTGACTGCTCGTAGTCACCAACACGCCCGACTACCTCGACCCAGCGCCCACGACTGGATCCCCCCCGAACCGGCCGTGGGCGCCGCAGAGTTCAGGCTCGGACCTCGTCTCGCGGAGGAAAGCGGTTGTGGGAGATCCCCCAGACCTTCCACTCTCCGTGGGTGACCTGGAGCACGGTGACTACGTAGTATTCGTGTAGTTCCGCTTGCTCGAACGCTTGAGCCGCAAGGTCTCCGCTGTACTCGATGAACTTGACATAACGGATATCTGCATCGTCGGGGCACTCCTCTACGACCGACATTAAAGAGAGGTGCGCAAGCGCTGTTTCGGCTTGCGAGAAATCTCCCCAAAGGTCCGGATGGAGCACTAGGTAGTTGAGAGCGTTCCAGTTCGTGGAACGATCTTGAAGCGCAGTCCACCACAGATTTGCGCATCCCAATGGGTTATCGGGTGATCCGAGGGCTGCAGCAAACGGCGCCGATTCTACCTCTGCTTGAGAAACGCCTACCATCGGCAATGGAATGACCAAATCCTCGTCACCAGGGCTCATGCCTCCCAATCCTGCCATGGTTGGCTCGCAGAGCGGCACCCCCGGCTATCCATCCGGACCAGGGTCCTGTCGTTCGATGTCGAACGTCCTACGCGAGAGAGCCCCTCGAGCACCTCGGCTGCCCGCACCAGCGCTGCGGACAGCTCGCGGTCCTGCGCCGGCGTGAGGCTGTAGGCGTCGAGAGCGTGCACCGACATGGCCACTCCCTCGCCCACGGGGTCCTCGATGACGACCCCGACCCCGTGCGCGCGCAGGACCACGTGCTCGCAGGAGTCCACTCCTCGAGGAGCGTGGTCGGGTCGGCGTCTCCGTGTTTGTGGTCGGTGCACCAGGGCTCGTGCTGGACGGCCTGAGCGGTGGCGGTGCTCATCGGGCGTCCTCCGAGGTGCCGGTCAGGCCGAGAGCCTCGTCCCACATCGTCCCGGGCGGGGCGGGCACCCCGACGAACTCATCGAGACGTTCCGAGGGCGGCGTGAGCACCGCATGCGTCGTCCCAACGGCAACGATCACCGACATCGCGGTCGGTCTCTACACTCACTGAGCGCACGCGCTTCGCGCCTTGAGACCCCCATGTGGTGCCACTCTCGCCCCGATGAGGCCCCCCGGCCTCATCCCCCGAGCGGGTCGTGGGCGCCTCAGTGCTCGGGGGTGTTGATGGGAGATCCACAGTGAGCGATTACGGAACTGCGTGGGACAGCCTCTGCGCCGCGATCGGCGCCGAGAAGGGGCGCTTTCGGACCAAGATATCCGGCTGATGGTGCGGGCCTGGGTCAGGGCGACGGAAAGGTCGTGTTTCAGCAGGTCAGTAGCAGTGTGAGGGTTCGTTCGGGGTTGCGTCCGTGATGTCGTAGGCCTTTGGCGATGCTGTCCCAGCCGGTCAGCCGCAGGACGCTGATGGCGGTGTTGCGCAGGGTGGCCATGATCCGGGGGGTGTGTCCGGTCCGGACCTGGGAGCGGTCCTCGTCGAAGGTCACATCTCTGACCCAGTGGAGGCGGTTCTCGATGGCCCAGTGGCCCTGGACCCAGGCGGCGAGGACGGCCGGTGGGGCGACGGTGTGGGGTGCGGACGTGATGAGGTACACCACCTCGACGGTCTTCTTGCCGTTGGTGGTGACGGTCCGCCGGACCTGCGCGACCTGGGCCGCACCGGGGAAACCGATCCAGGTCGGCGCGGTGAGGGACTTGATGGTGCGGGTCGCGCGACGGCCGTGGCTGGTGACGGTCGTGGTGTGCGGCGGGACGTCCTTCCAGGGCAGGGCCTTCAGCTGCCGCGCGAGGGTGGGGGTGTTGCTCTTGATCGTGAAGACGTAGGCGCCGCCAGCGCTGGTGATCGCGTCCGCGGTGTCGGTCTGTGTATGCATCGCGTCGACGGTCACGACGACACCGGACAGGTTGAAGCACGCGAGCAGGTCTCGTACGGCGGGGATCTCGTTGCTCTTCGCCGCGACCTGGACCTGCCCGACCACGCTCCCGGTGGTGTGGTCGAGCGCAGCGACCAAGTGTGGTGCGCTCGTCGTCGCGGTCCGGGCACCGCGCACGGTCTTCCCGTCGAGGGCGATGACCCGCTGCCCGTCAACGTCGTGGGTGCGGGTCCATACCCAGGCCCCGAGGGCCCGGTCGAGGTGGTCGGGATCGAGCCGGGCGAAGAGCTTGCGCAGGGTCGACTCGTCCGGGCTCGCGCAGCCAGCGCCGAGCCCGATCCGGGTCCGGTGCCCGACCGGGAGGTCTTCGGCCCATTCCTCGATCGCGGCGAAGGACCGCGCCCCACCCATCACCGCGGTCACCGCTGCCGCGAGGATCCCGACCAACGGGTAGCGCACCCCGCGAGGGTCACGCGGGTCGGGCACTGTCGCGAGCAGCTCGAGCAGGTGGGTGGCCCGGGTGCTCCCGTGTGCCTGCTCGGGTTGCGTGGCGGCAGGGGTGATCGGCGAAGATGGCATCGGCGGGTGCGGTCCTTGCTGAGACGGTGGCGTGAAGAACTTCCATCTCAGTCCCTTGGGCCACACCCGTCCCACACGCCACGCCGGTCACACTACGGCGAAGACGCAGGTCACAGCCCTACCGACCGACCTTTCCGGCACCCTGACTCCATCGCCAGCTACGTCGGAAGATGGACCAGGGAGAACGGAGAGCTGCAGACCTAGGCTCGGCTGCAAGGCCCGAGGACGCTCCGATTTCTGAGGAGGGTTGCGCCGCAGGCGGAGTAGGGCGACGCGCCCGGGGTCGTCGAGCTCGCTCCTGAGGGAAAGGCCCCCCACCTACTGACGCCTGCTCGCGCACGCAGCGGCGTCTCGGCGTCCGGGGCCGGCATTCTCGGTCATTACCTAGAGAACCTCAGATCGTCGGGCGTGGGTGGACGGTCGGCGTCCCAGATGCGGGCGTAGACGGGTGCGAAGCGACCCCAGAGGCGACTCACTCCGTCAGCGACGGTCGTGATCTGGGTGACCATCTCGCCGAAGACCACGAACTCGTGGGGGATGACGCGACCCGAGGCATCCCGGCGTCCAAGGGGGTCCGGGAAGCGAAGAGCTGCGCGCTCGCCATGCGCCCACCACCCACTGTCGTCGTCGCCCGCGACGGCAAAGCTCTCCCGGTACGTCGGAAGCGGGTCGGTCAGCCCGGCGTCGAGAAGAAACCGAAAGCCCCATCTGCGCCCGCGAGTAGCCCAGATGAGGCGAGGATGCGGATCGTCGGCCGAGCTCACTTTCGACTCTTGAGCAACAGGTGGTCATCGATGCCACGCATCAGGTCGAGTGACAGCTGCGTCACGGTCGCCGTGAGGAAGTCATGGTCGGCCCTCGCGCGCGCATTAGCCTGTCGCAGCTGCTGCGCCCCGACGTTGACGGTCGAGACAATGAGGGGGGCCGCGAGTTTGGCGGCGACGGGCCCAACGCCGGGGAGCCTGTTCAGCACCTTGTCGATCCGTAGGTGCCCCTTATCGCCCAGGGTCGCTGCCAGGAGCTCGGCACCGTGAGCCACGGTGTCGAGAACCCTTCTGGGGATCTCCATCCGCGAGTTCCACGCCACCCTGCGCTGCAGCGGGAGGATCGCCGCCACGGGGAGGATGAGGTCGAGGCCGACCTGCCGTGTCACGTCGATTCTCGGCGGCTCGGGTGTGCTGCTCGACAACTCGAACTTCGCGGACGACAGCAGCATGAAATCCTCGCCCACCGACAGGGCGTCAGGGGTTTCGATAAGGTCCTGCAGGGTGGCACGGAGGTCGTCCAGGTGGTCTGCAGCCCCGCCGAGGACGAGGTCCCTGAAGGCATAGACGTCCCAGTCCGGAAAGAGGTCGGCCTTGGACAGGGCGATCATCCAGATCCGAGGGAACTCGACCAGGCGTTCTCCGTCGGCGGTCACGTCGTCCTTGAGCCTGAGCAGGGCCTGCCGGAAGTTCGTGATGAGGGACTTCAGATAGCGCTCTTCCTCACCTTGGTGGTCGAGCAGCCTCTGCCCGTCGACCAACAGCAGAGCGACGTCGGAGCGCAGAAGGGACCGGAAGGTCGTGACCCGGTCCGCCGCCTCGGCGGCGCTGCTCGGGGACTCCTGGAACCACTCCCCTGGGTAGTCGTGCCACACCAGACGCAGGACGTCGAAGGGCCGCTTCCTCGGGGCCACGTCACCACTCTTCAGCTTGACCGAGAAGGTGTACGTCGTGGACGAGAATCGCGTCGCCGCCGGTGCCACGGCGCGGTCGCGCATGCCGACGTAGTTCTGGTAGAGCCGGTTCCCCTGCCCGGTGTCGTCGGCGACGAGGTCCCAGAGATCGTTGGCGTAGGCGCGCTCTTGGCTTGGGCCGAAGAACGAGGACAACAGCACCGTCTTGCCCGATCCGGTTTCGCCGAAGACGGCAATGTGCTGCTCCTGGATACGCGGATAAGGGGCCATGGCGCGAAGGTATCCCACGCTCGTGCTCCGGTGCCCGCAGGGTGGACAACCGCAACGGCCCGACGACGCTCCGCAAGAGGATCCTTCGACGGCGTGTCACGAGCATGCCGCTACTGCCCCGTAGGGGGCCGCACTGTCAGGTGGCGCAGTAGGGGTTCGACAGGCGGGCGAGGACGGCAAAGCCGCCGACGACCACCGGCGGTCGACCGATCAGAGCGTGTACTTCGTGTATCCCCTGGACGACGGCGGCCATTGCCTCACCGACGAAGGTGACCCGGTCACCAGACACGGGTCCACTCCTCGCGTGGGGTCCAGCCCTGCAGGATCTCGCGGCCTCGGCCCGCGTCCTGGGCGAGGTCGAGCGCGACAAACACCGGGTGCGCGAGGGGCCAACGGGCCGCGTTCGTCGCGAGGTCGGCGCGCTGGTGGACGACGGCGGGGACAGGGGCCACGCGGATGCTCGCCTGGGCCTGCGAGGGGCTGGATGCTGCGCCGAGCAGGGTGATCGCCCGTCGGGCGATGACGTCGCTGGGGACGAAGAAGTCCAGCTTTTGCCCTGCTCGGACGGCCAGCGGGGCCGCGTACGCGGCGGCCGCAGCCGAGTCGGTCAGCGCCCATCCCGGCTCGTGCTCGACGTCGTCGAGCCCGAGGCGTAGGGCCTGAGCAAGGTTGTCATCATTGGGTGTTGGTGCCTGCGTGAGGTAGGTGCGGCGGGTGGGCCAGCGGTCAGCGACCTGCCAGAACAGGCCGGTGCCTACTGGGGTGTTCCTCTCGTCCACCAGGTCATCGCGCCGCAACGCCGACAGGACCTCGGACACCGTGCTGGGGGAGCGGCCCAGGCTGCGGGCCACCTCCCGGACGGCGGCGGGTCGTGACGGGGACATCAGCACGGACACCGCCACCTCGAGACCGACCTTCCCGGCCAGCGCACCAGACCGCGGGGGTCGCGGATGGGCGGGCTGGACATCGGCGTCGATCACCAGACCCTCGGCACGCAGGGCCAGATGACCTCGCAGGTCCAGGTAGCCAGCCCCCCGCGAGGTGAGAACCCCGCGGGCGTCACCCGTCACCCGGTCGGCCACCACGAAGACGACCCCACCGGATGGCTGCGCGTCGGCCAGCAGTCGGTCGGCGGTCGCGGCGTCCACCAGAGCCCGCCGCAGCAGCTGAACGCTCATCCGGACGCCCTGGTCGGTCAGGACGAGTTCTGTGCCCGCAGGGCTCGTGACATGGAACCGGACCGTCAAGCCCAACTGGGCGAAGGCCTCGGTGATCAGGGGTTCCAGGGTCACGTGGCCAACCCTCCTCCATGTTCGCTGTTCGGTCAATACCGAACAGCGAACCCCTTAAGAGACCGGGACAGCTACCGAGGCCCCTGGCCACGGAAGGTCAGATCTGGCCTCAGGGATCGCACGTGGATCGCACGACGACCACGACAGCTGGGGCATTCGGGACGTTGTTGCAGGTCAGAGGCCTGAGACGAGTATGCGCTCGACGTCTTGTAAACAGGGGGTTAGGGGTTCGAGTCCCCTCGTCGGCTCTCCACATTTCGACGTCGCCTGCGGGCGGCTCGTGTGCGCCACCGTGGTCCTTCTGATCTCACTCCGAAGGTCAGCGAGGCCCATTTCCACGGGTGGTCGAGGTTCACGTCCCCTCGTCCGCCCATACGCCCTCGCTGCTCAGCGGGCCGCGACCGTCCTCCGGCGTCGGTCCCGTCGGGGACACTGGGGGAACACCGACCGTAGATTTCGACAGGGAGTCAGCCGTGACCGAGGGAACCGTCCGCTGGTTCGATGCCGACCGGGGGTTCGGCTTCATCGCCCTCGGGCAGGAAGCAGATGACCTGTACGTGCATGCGTCCGAGATCGTCAGCGACGGCGCGACGAAGCTGCTCCGGGAGGGGCAGGTGGTCGAGTTCGAGATCGGCGAGGGTGACCGCGGCCCGCAGGCACGCCGCGTCCGGGTCACGGCGGACCGGGCCGCCGACACAACGTTGGGCGTGCTCGGCACCATCGCCTGGTACGAGCCTGCCAAGGGGTACGGCTTCATCACGCCCGACGGCGGTGGTGCCGAGATCTTCCTTCACGGTTCGGCCATCGTGGGGGGCGGCGTGGTCTCGGAGGGGCAGCGGGTGGCGTTCCTCGTCGTCGACGGCGAGAAGGGGCTGCAAGCCGACCATCTGCTCCCCCTGGGAGCCCAGGCCGCCCAGCAAGCCCCGGCATCCGACGGTGCGGACGGCACGGTGTCCTGGTACGACGGGGACAAGGGCTTCGGGTTCATCACCCCGCAGGCGGGTGGCCCCGATGTCTTCGTCCACGTCCGGGAGCTGGCCGACGGGCTCCCCGAGCTGGGCGAGGGGGACCGGGTGACGTACGACGTCGTCGTGAGCGCGAAGGGCCCACAGGCTCGTGACGTGCGCCTCGCGCGCAGCTCGACACGGCGGGGCGCACCCGCAGCGTCGACGACCCGCGCTCGGTCGGGACACCAGGAGGCATCCGACGTCCCGGTGCGCGGCGGCGAGGGAGTGGTCGCGCGCTACGACGCGGAGCGGGGGTTCGGCTTCATCGCCCCCGACGCGGGAGGCGCGGACCTGTTCGTGCACGTGTCGGTCATCAGAGGCGCCGAGGCGCTGCACCAGGGCGATCGGGTCCGCTACCAGGTGCGGCAGAGCGACCGAGGACCACAGGCCGACCGCGTCGAAGCCGTGTGAGGTGGGACGGTGGTCCACGCGACGCCGGGTCGTGAGCGGGCGCCCGCACCCACTACCGTTGAGCGGTGAGTGACGTAGCGACTGAGGCCCCCGAGGCGCCCGAGATGCCGACCTTCGCCGAGCTCGGGTTGCCCGAGAAGGTGCTGGCCGTGCTGCGCGACGTGGGCTACGAGACCCCGTCGGCGGTGCAGGCTGCGACCATCCCGCCACTGCTCGAGGGCCGTGACGTCGTCGGCGTCGCACAGACCGGCACCGGCAAGACGGCGGCCTTCGCGCTGCCGATCCTGTCCCGCCTGGACCTGACGCAGAAGACGCCGCAGGCGCTCGTGCTCGCCCCGACGCGCGAGCTCGCGCTGCAGGTGTGCGAGGCCTTCGAGAAGTACGCCGCCCACCTCAAGGGCGTCAAGGTCCTGCCCGTCTACGGTGGCCAGGGCTACGGTGTGCAGCTCTCTGCGCTGCGCCGAGGCGTCCACGTGGTCGTCGGCACCCCCGGCCGGATCATGGACCACCTCGACAAGGGCACGCTCGACCTGACCCAGCTGCGCTTCCTGGTCCTCGACGAGGCCGACGAGATGCTCAAGATGGGCTTCGCCGACGACGTCGAGACGATCCTGGCTGACACCCCCAAGGACAAGAACGTCGCGCTCTTCTCGGCCACCATGCCGGCCCAGATCCGCCGGCTGTCGAAGAAGTACCTCAACGACCCGGTCGAGATCACCGTCAAGGGCAAGACGTCCACGGCGGCCAACATCACCCAGCGCTACCTCACGGTCAGCTACCCGCAGAAGGTCGACGCCCTGACCCGGATCCTCGAGGTCGAGAACTTCGAGGGCATGATCGTGTTCGTCCGAACCAAGAACGAGACCGAGACCCTGGCCGAGAAGCTGCGGGCCCGAGGATTCTCGGCCACGGCGATCAACGGTGACGTGGCCCAGAACGTCCGAGAGCGGACCGTGAACCAGCTCAAGTCCGGCGCCCTCGACATCCTGGTGGCCACCGACGTGGCGGCCCGCGGACTCGACGTGGAGCGGATCAGCCACGTGGTGAACTACGACATCCCCACCGACCCCGAGTCCTACGTGCACCGCATCGGCCGCACCGGCCGGGCCGGGCGCAGCGGAGACGCGATCTCGTTCGTCACCCCACGGGAGAAGTACCTGCTCAAGCACATCGAGAAGGCCACCCGCCAGCCGCTGACCCAGATGTCCTGGCCCAGCGTGGAGGACGTCAACACCACACGTCTGGCCCGCTTTGACGACCAGATCAGCGAGGCGCTGCAGGCGACGAACCGGATCGAGGGCTTTCGCGAGATCGTGGCCCACTACGTCCGCGAGCACGACGTGCCCGAGGTCGACGTGGCCGCCGCACTGGCCGTGGTGGCCCAGGGCAACGAGCCACTGCTGCTCGACCCAGCCGCAGAGAAGTCGCGGC
>JALYVC010000037.1 GCA_030853445.1 Actinomycetota bacterium
CCCCAAGTCCTCGTCGCCGGATGCGGGTGCGGGCCGCCCTGGCGCTCCTGAGTCGCCAGCAGGCAGATGTGTGTGCCCTTTTGTGTGCTGCTGGGCACGTCAGGTGCCCAGCAGCGTCGGGAGAACCTGGTCAGACTCCTGACGTTGGGGTGGCGAGGTGTCCTGGGCGGGGTTACTGAGCGTCCGCCTGCACTACCTCTGGGCGGTAGCTCTCGATGATGGCGTGGAACTCATCGCGCTCGCGTTCGGGCACGCCTAGAAACATCAGGGTGGCCGCGATTTCCATCGCTACCGCGTCGAAGCCGGAGGTGTCGATGGACAAACCGTCGTGAGCCGCGACCATGTCACGTCCTAGGTAACATTTCGGACCTCCGGCGGCCTCGATCGACCAGGCGGTGACCAGGAATTTGTAACCGGGTGCGTTGGCGGTGGCCCCGTGGTGAGCGTGTACGCCGGGATTGGCGTTGACCTGGACGTTGTCGAAAAGCCGGTCCACGAGCACATCCACCGCTCCGGCGATGGCATAGGCGCCACCGAGGCGCTCGTATAGCGAGGCATCCTCAGGGACTTGCTCGGCCGCCTCAGCGATGTCGCCGATCTCGGCTTCGGGTTCGATGATCTGTGTCATGACGGGCTTCCTTCAGTTGGTGTCGTCTCGTCCGCTTAGGAGACGCGTCAGAATAACCTAGGTTTATAGGTCATCGGGCTTTACCGTTGTGCTATGGCGGACGGTGTGGGGACGGCGGAGTCTGTGGCGCGTCGGTACGCGCTGCTGCGCCCGCACCTGGATGAACGTCAGCGGCGGCTGTTGCTCGGCGTGGAGGCTTCCCAGATGGGTCGGGGCGGGATCAAGGCGATCGCGGCTGCGACGGGCGTGCATCCAGACACCATCGCTCGCGGGGTCCGTGAGGTCGACGGCGTCTCCGAGCCCCAGTCTCGGGTGCGTGCGGCCGGTGGTGGACGCAAAAAGCTGGCGCAGACCGATCCGGGCCTGGCTGCGGAGTTGACTGCGCTGGTGGATCCCGAGATGCGTGGGGATCCGATGTCGGCGCTGGTGTGGACCACGAAGTCGACGCGGCATCTGGCCGGTGAGCTCACCAACCGGGGGCACCCAGTCTCGGACCGCACGGTCGCGCGGATGCTGCGTGAGATGGGGTTCAGTCTGCAGGGCAACGCGAAAGTCGTCGAGGGCGCTCAGCACGAGGACCGCGACGCCCAGTTCGGATACCTCGCGGTCCAGGTCGCCGAGCACACCGAGGCCGGCCAGCCGGTGGTCAGCGTGGACACCAAGAAGAAGGAGCTGGTCGGGGAGTTCAAGAACGGCGGCCGGGAGTACCAGCGCTCGGGTCAGCCCGAACGGGTCAGCGTGCACGACTTCCCCGACAAGGACCTGGGCAAGGCGATCCCTTATGGCATCTACGACGTCTCGGCCAACACCGGATGGGTGACGGTCGGCACCGATCACGACACCTCAGCCTTCGCCGTGGCCACCCTGCGGTCCTGGTGGGAGACCATCGGTTCGGTGGCCTACCCAAGCGCTGAGCGACTGCTGATCTGTGCTGACTCCGGCGGCTCCAACGGCAACCGGATCCGGGCCTGGAAGATCGAGCTCGCCAAGCTCGCCGCCGACCTCGCACTGACGATCACCGTGTGCCACCTTCCTCCGGGGACCAGCAAGTGGACCAAGATCGAGCACCGACTCTTCTCCCAGATCACCCTGAACTGGCGCGGTCGACCACTGCGCACCCACCAGGTCATCGTCGACCTGATCCGCAACACCACAACAGCAACCGGCCTGACCGTTCGTTGCGTCCTGGACACCGGTCTCTACCCCACCGGCCTGCGCTACACCAAGAAGGACGTCGATGCCCTCCCGATCACCCGACACGACTTCCATGGCGAATGGAACTACACCCTCAAGCCGCCCGACACGCCGTAACACCCGACATTATTTCTTCGCAGCCCCTAAGGCCCTGGGCGAGGACATCGGCACGCTGCTGCCGGGAGTGCACCGCATCGCGGCCCTGGCCAAACGGTGGCTGCTTTCCACCCACCAGGGCGCGGTGCACATC
>JALYVC010000059.1 GCA_030853445.1 Actinomycetota bacterium
GGCCCCCGCGCAGGTGTCGGGCGGCGAGGCTGGCCGAGTGCAGGGTCTCGTAGGTCGCGCGGTCGACCTCGGCGACGAAGCGTCGCCGACGCAGGAGCAGCACGACCCCGACGACGAGGAGCACCACGAGCGCCGCGGCGGCGGCGACGACGACGGGGCTGGGGATCACGCGGGCACTGTACGGCGCCCCCGTGGGCCCGTGGGCCCGGTGGTCATAAGGTCGGGGGCGTGACCGACCCAGCTGCGCTGCGGGCCTCCCTGATGGCCCTTTCAGGACTGCCGGGGGTCGCGGAGGCCGCCGAGAGCGCCCGCGAGGCCTGCACCCGGCTGCGTTTCCACGAGGCCCTGCGTCGCCGCATCCCCGAGGCGGCGGCCGAGTCGCGCGTGCGCGGGGCCAGGGCCAGTGCCGCCCTGGAGGGCGCCCCGCTGCCTGTCGACGTCGTGCGCGACCGCGTCCGCGGTGCCGCACCCTGGCCGGAGCGCCCCGACCCGGTCGACGAGGTGGTGCGGGCGGCAACGAGGGTGACCTCGGAGGCGGAGTCGCTCGCCGGACTCGTCTTCTCGGCGCCGTTGCAGGTCGTGGCCCGCCTGCACGTGGCAGCGATGAGCGGCCAGCTGCCCGACGGCCAGGTCGGCCGCCCGAGGCGCGACGGCGAGCCGGTGAGTGAGCTCGTCGACCTGGGCGAGGTCCTGCCCTCTGCTGTCGTCGATGCGCGGCTCGCTGCGCTGGCAAGCCTGCTCACCGCCCCGAGGGACGGCGTGCCGGTGGTCGTCCTCGCCGGCCTCGCTCACGCCGAGATCGCCACGGTGCGGCCCTTCGTGCGCGGAAACGGGCTCGTGGCGCGCGCGCTCGAGCGTGTTGTCGTGATCGCGGGCGGGCTCGATCCCACCGGGGTCGCGGTGCCCGAGGCAGGGCACCTCGGGAGCGGTACCGGAGGCGCGCCGGCCTACCTGGGGGCGCTCACGGCATACGCGACCGGTGGGGGCGCCGGGGTCGCCCTCTGGTTGCGCCAGTGTGCTGCCGCGGTCGTCGCCGGTGCCGCCGAGGGGGAGGCGATCTGCGAGGCGGTCAGGGCCGGGCGGCTCGGCTGAGGGCGCACTGTCCTCTGCTCCGGGCCGGGCGTCAAGACTGGTTTCGCCCGGCGTAGGGGAGTACAACTGGGGACACGACCTTCGGGTCGTGAAGGACCACCGCGGTTGCCTCGGGCACCCACGCGCGGCCAGTCCCTGTCTGGACCGTCGACCACCGGGCTTGTCCCGGAGCGACACTACGGTGAAGTGCACGCTTGGTCACCCGCAGGAAGCTGCGGTTCGGTGGCACCCTCCCCCGGGAGGGTGCCACCACCTTCGTGAGGGGCTCCTTGCGAGCGGACGAGCAGGGGGGCCCGGTTGTCGGCGAAGCTGGCCGCGGGCTGGTCGCTTTGTTGCGGGTCGGAGAAGTTCGTCTGGCCGAAGTGGTGTGCGGGCCCGGTTCAGGGGCACACTGGAGGCTGCTCCCCTTCGGGGTTGAGCAACCGGCACGCTGACTTCCCCCCGGTGTCAGTCGCGTCGGGGGCCCCCGCCGGACTCACTGGCGGGGGCCATCCCCGACGGTGGTACCGGCCGGGTGGCGGGGCCGAGCGACCACTTCCCGGGCGGAACGCCCGTCGGGGGACCGCCCTCAGAGCCTGGTTGGGCCGTCGTCCCCAAGGGGGACCTTCTCCGTCGTCGTCCACAGGCTGACGGGAAGGGGCTGGGCGGGGACCCGTGACCGCAGCCAGCCTGTCGGCATGACGTCCTTTCGTACGGTGTCCGTGACCCCGCGACCTGCCGCCCACGCCGCGTCGGCGGTGCCGCCCCGGCGGCCCGCGTCGGGTGGGGTCCTCGTGGCGGTGACCGGCGCCTCCGGTGGCCTGGGGGCGTCGGTGGTGACTGTCGCGCTCGCTGTCCGCGCCGTGTCCGCAGGGCTTTCGGCGTGCGCGGTCGACCTCGACCCCTTCGGGGGTGGCCTCGACGTCGTGCTGGGCCTCGAGCAGACCGCAGGCACGAGGTGGGGTGACCTCGCGGCGCTCGACGGCGAGGCCGACGGCGAAGCGGTGCTCTGCACCCTGCCGAGGGCCGACGGGGTGCGGGTGCTCTCGCACGACCACGACGGTGAGGGCGCCCCCCCACCGGTCGTCCACGCCGTGGTCTCCGCCCTGGTCGCGGCGTGCGACCTCGTCGTGCTCGACCTGCCGCGCCCGGGTCGGCTCCCGCCCGGGGCGCCGCCACTGGACCACCACCTCGTCATCGCTGGCACGACCCTGGCGCAGGTCGCTGCCCTGTCGGCCGTCCTGACGCATCTCGCGAGGCCCGACCCTGCCGACCACGAGTCGGCGGAAGCCGATGGGGAGTCGTCGGGGGTGACGAGGTCAGGGGCCGCCGAGCCTGTCGTGCTGCTGCGTGCCGGGGCAGCCTCGGGGGCCGACCCTGCCCAGGTGGCACCGGCCCTGCAGCACCAGCTCGGGGTCCAGGTGCGGGGTGTGGTCCCCGACGACCGCTCGGTGCCGGCCGACCTCGCCCACGGCATCCCGCCCGGAGGGCGGTCCGGCCCTCTGGTCACCGTCCTCGACCTCCTGCTGGTCGAGGTGCTGCAGGGCCTCCGGACGGGGGCGGCGTGAGCTCACGGCTCGGCGACGAGAGCCCCGTCTGGCTCCAGATCCGGCGGGGGATCGCACCGGGCGGGGACGCGATCCGCGCGGTGGCCACGACGGGCCTGGCCACGCTCGGCACGGGCGGGGTCCGCGGGCTCGACGTGGGCCTCCGATCGCAGCTGCTCGGCGCCGGGCCCCTCGAGCCCCTGCTGACCGAGCCGGGGGTGACCGATGTCGCGGTCAACGGTGACGGGTCGGTGTGGGTCGACCGCGGCGACGGAATGAGGCGCGTCGACCTCGACCTCGGTGACCTCGAGGCGAGGCGTCACCTGGTGGTGCGCCTGGCGGGTCTGGCCGGACGCCGCCTCGACGAGACGGCACCCTATGTCGACGGCCAGCTGCCCTCGGGCGTGCGCATGCACGCCATCCTCCCGCCGCTCGTCACCGGGGGCCCCCACCTCACCCTGAGGGTGCCCGGTTCCCGGCGGGTCTCGCTCGACGAGCTCGGGTCGACGGGCCTGTTTCCCGGAGGCTGGCTCGAGCCGCTGCGGGCCCTGGTGTCGCGGCGGGTGGCCTTCGTCGTCTCTGGGGGGACCGGCGCCGGCAAGACGACCCTGCTTGCCGCCCTGCTTGCGCTCACGGCGTCCGACGAGCGCCTGGTCCTCGTCGAGGACGTGCGTGAGCTGGCGGTCGACCACCCCCACGTCGTGCGGCTCGAAGCCAGACCAGCCAACGTCGAGGGCGCCGGCGAGGTCACCCTCGCCGTGCTCGTGCGTCAGGCGCTGCGCATGCGGCCGGACCGGCTGGTGGTCGGTGAGGTGAGGGGGGCAGAGGTGCGTGAGCTGCTGACGGCCCTCAACACCGGCCACGAAGGCGGGTGCGGCACGGTACACGCCAACACCGCCCACGACGTGGTGCCGCGTTTCGAGGCCCTCGGAGCGCTCGCCGGGATGACGCCGCCGGCCGTCCACGCCCAGCTGGCGTCGGCCGTGAGGGTGATCCTGCACCTGCGCCGGGACGCAGGTGCCGGGGGTCACGGCCTCCGGGGCCGCCGGCTCGAGACGGTGGCTGTGCTGCGGCCGGCACCTGTCGGTTCTCCCGACCGGGCGCCCTGCTCGGTCGAGGCCCTGGTGTGGGACGGACGATCGGCGACCGTGGGGCCGGGTTGGCCCGAGCTGGCCGATCTACTGGGTCATCCGGGGGGTGTGACGTGACGGGGGGAGTCGTGGCCCTCAGCACGGCAGTGGTCGTGGCCTCGGCCGTGCTCGCGCTGCCGTCGCATGACTCGACCGGGCCGGGGCCGACCGGTCGAGCTCATGGGTGGTTGGTGTGGGCGGTGTGGGCGGTGTGGGCGGTGTGGTTGGTGTGGGCGGCTCGTTGGCGCAGGAGGCGGCGTGGTGCCGATGACGCCCAGCTCGTCGTGCTGCTCGACCTGCTGGTGCCCTCCCTGCGGGCTGGCCTCCCCGTGGCCGCCGCCCTGGGTCAGCTGCCGAGAGACGGCACCCCCGGCGGACCTCCTGCCCGCGACGGGGCGGGCTGGGTCGAGATGCTGAGGGTCGACCTGGGGCAGGAGGCGGCTGCAGGCCGCCCCCTCGCCCAGGTCTGGGCCGACCACGCGTCCGCTGCCGGGTCGTGCGAGGGAGCCTTCGTCGCCCGGGCATGGGGGCTGTCGGAGACCCTCGGGGCCCCGCTCGCCGAGTCGGTGGCCGAGGCCGCGTCGGCCGTCCGGCAGCGGATCGCCCGGGCTCAGCGCCTGGAGGTGGCGGTGGCCGGGCCCCGGGCCACTGCGCGCGTGCTCACCCTGCTGCCGCTTGCGGGTCCTCTCGTGGCGATCGCCATGGGCATCCCGCCCGGGCAGCTGTACTCCGGGCTCGGGGGAGTCTGCGCGCTCGTCGGCCTGCTCCTGCTCCTCGTGGGGCGGCTGTGGTGCGCGCGACTGGTGCGCAGGGTCATGCGCCCGATGACGGTCGCCGAGCTGAGGTGAGGTGGTGGCGCTGTCAGGAGCAACCGTGACCCTGGGCTCGGCACCGCCCTCGGGGGTGGTCGTCGCCGCGCTCCTGGTCGTCCTCGTGATGCTCCTCCTGCCGTCCCAGGCAGGCGACCTCGACGTCCGGGTCGGGAGCCTGTGGGGTCGCGACGAACCGGTGCCGGATGCTCACCGGGCCCGGCAGCTCGAGGTCGATGACGTCGCCGCCACGATGGTGCTGCTGGCCGTCGCCCTGCGCTCGGGCTGCGGGGAGGTCGAGGCGGTCGAGGCGGTGGCCCGGGTGAGCGAGGGGCGGGTTGGTGCCGACCTGTGGTCGGTCTCAGCAGCCCGACGATGGGGCGTCGACGCCGAGCGGGCCTGGACGGCCGCCGATCCCGGGTGGTGTGCGGTGGCCCGACTGCTCGCCGTCGCCGGCCGGGCCGGCGTGCCGCCGTCCCGTCTGCTCGTGGACGGCTCGCGTGACCAGCGCGCCGCCGAGCTGGCGGCCCTGGACGTCGCCGGTGCCCGGGTCGGCGTGCGCCTGGTGGCCCCCCTGGGCCTGGCGTTCCTGCCGGCTTTCTGTCTCACCACGGTCGTCCCACTGGTGGTTGCCATCGCGACCCAGGTGCTGGGGTAGTCGCCGGTCAGAGTCGCACCTGCGCCGGGTTGGCGTGGCGGCGACGGTGGTGGCTCGGGCGCTCGGGGTGGGCCCGCCCGCCCGTGGCGTTAGGTGGCTGAGCCGGTGAGGTTCTGCAACCGCACCTGGCCGCGCGAGACGAGACGGCCGTCCTCGTCGCGGGTCTCGACGAGCCAGACCTGCTGGGAGCGACCGCGGTGCACCGCGGTCGCCGTCGAGGTGAGCGACCCGGTGGACACCGCGCGGTAGAAGTCCGTCGAGTTGTTCACACCGACGACGTTGCCACGGTCTCCGAGCCACATGGCCCCCGCCATGCTCCCGAGGGTCTCGACGACGGTGCAGTGGACCCCGCCGTGGACGATGCCGTAGGGCTGGTGCAGGTGCGGTGCGGCCTCCCAGTGCGCCACGATGCCGTCCCCGTCGAACTGCTCGAACGTCATCCCCAGCTGTCCTGCGAAAGCCCCGAGGGGAGTGTTGCCGTCGATCACGCGTAGGTCCATCCCGGCAACCTACCTGTTGTCCTCAACCCTCCCCGGGCCAGCCTCCGTCCACAGGGACAGCGAAGGGGGGTGGCCGGCAGGGCCTGTGCCGTCGACGATGAGGACGTCACCGGATCGGTGGCCATCCTCCGGGATGTCAAGCAGGAGAAGGAGATTCGTATGAGACAGTCGCTGGTTCGGCGGTGGCGGGTGGTGCGTCGTCGCGTCGACGCAGGGATGACGACAGCGGAGTATGCCGTCGGCACCCTCGCCGCCTGCGGTTTTGCCGTCGTGCTCCTCGCCATCGTGAGGTCGGGGCCGGTCAAGGAGGCGCTGACCAAGGTGATCACCACCGCCCTCGGGGTGGCGGGCTGACGGTGCGAGACCTCGGCCGGCGTCGTGCTCACCGGTGCGCTCGTGACGTGGGGATGGTCAGTGCCGAGCTCGCCCTCGCCATCCCCGCACTGGTCGTCGTGCTCGCTGTCGTGCTCTCAGCCCTCGCCGTGGGGGTGGACCGCGTGCGGTGCGTGGATGCGGCCCGGATCGGGGCGCGGGCGCTGGCCAGGGGCGATGACACCAGCCAGGCGATGTCCTCGGCGTCACGGGCGGCGCCGTCGGGGGCGCGCGTCGGCTCGACCGTCGGGTCGTCGCAGGTCGTCGTCACCGTCGGGATCCGTCGGTCCCTCCCCCTGGTGGGCTGGGGGCTCGACGTCTCGGCCACCGCGGTAGCCGACCGTGAGCAGGTGGGCCCCCGACCGCCGGGGGGCGGACCATGACCGGTCGGCGCGGTGGGCTGTGACCGGGCGTCGGGACAGCGGGTCGGGCAGCGTGCTGGTGGTCGGGGGAATCGTGCTGACCCTGCTCGTGGGAGCGTGTGCGCTCGTGCTGGTGGGAGTGGTGCGGGCGACCCACCAGGCGAGGTCAGCCGCCGATCTCGCGGTCTTGGCCGGTGCGCAGACCCTTGCCCGGGGAGCGACCGCGCGCGCCGCATGCGCCCGGGCTAACGCAGTCGCCGGGTCGAACGGCGCGACCCTGCGCGTCTGCAGCGCCGACGAGGGGAGCGGGGTGGTCGTGGTCGAGGTGACGGCGCCGGTGGCGGCTTCGGCGGCAGCCGGGCTCGGCCTCACGCGGCTCGGGCCGGCCTCCTCGCGAGCACGGGCGGGGCCGGCGACCCTGACTCCCGCTGGCCTCGGTGTCGCAGAGCGGTGAGTGCCGAGGCGAGGTCGCCCTCGTCAGGAGGCCGGAGGGGTGCTGCCCGGCCCCGTCGTGGTGGGTCCGGCGGGGCCCTTCGAGTTCGGGTCGACGGCGTCGGCAGTGGCCTGCAGTCCCTCGACCCGCAGGCGCTGCCTCTTCAGTGCGCGACGTTGCTGTCGCTGGTGTCTGACACCGACGACGCCGAGGCGCGCGCCGAGCCAGACGAGGACCATCGCCAGCGCGCCTGCCAGGAAGAGGGCGAGGGGCGCCAGGCCCACCGACACGGCACCGGCCGTGAGGCTCACCGCCTGGTCGGACTGGGCCGCGAGGTAGGCCAGGAGCGCGCCCCCACCGAGGCCGATGACGAGGAGGATGACGCCGACGACCAGCACGATGGGTCCTCCTGTGACGGATCGGGCGGCTCTGGCGGGCGTCCGCCGTGCGCCGGGGCACCTGCCGGGCCGCTTCGTGACGAGCCTAGCGGGCGGCGGGGGTCGCGCTCTCCATCGCGTCGAGCACGACGTCGAGCAGTCGCACGGCCGCTGCCTTGTCGAGCGGGGAGTTGCCGTTGCCGCACTTGGGCGACTGCACGCACGAGGGGCAGCCCGTCTCGCACTGGCAGCCCGCCACCGCCTCCCGGGTGCCGGTCAGCCACGTCCGCCCGGCCTGGAAGCCGCGCTCGGCGAAGCCCGCACCACCCGGGTGACCGTCGTAGACCAGCACCGTCGGCAGCCCTGTGTCGGGATGCAGCGCCGTGGACACCCCACCGACGTCCCACCGGTCCGACGTCGCCACCAGCGGCAGCAGGCCGATCGCCGCGTGCTCGGCCGCGTGGGCCGCCCCGGGCAAGGTCGCCTCGTCGATGCCGGCCGACTCGAGGCGCTCGGACGTCACAGTGTACCAGACGGCCTTGGTCGTGAGGGTGCGTTCCGGCAGGTCGAGCGGGTGCTCGCCGATGACCTCGCCCGTCGGCAGGCGGCGCACGAACGACGTCACGCGGGTGCGCACCTCGACCGAGCCGAAGCACCACTGCACGTCGCCGAGGTCGCGGGCCCGCTCCGTCGCGGTGATGTCGAAGGCGCTGACGACCCGGGCCTGGGTCAACCACCCCGGGTCGCCGGGCACGACCACGGCCGCCGCGTCCTCGAGGTCGAGTTCGGTCACGACGAAGGTGCGGCCTTGGTGCACGTAGACCGCTCCGGGGTGGACCACGGTGAGGGCCCGGGTGCCGTCGATCGTGCCGAGCACGCGTCCCGTTCGGCCCTCGACGATCCGCACCGTCTCGCCGGTGCCGCGCAGGCTGACGTGCTGACCCGGCCGGTCGGAGCGGGTCCAGAACCACCCCGTGGGTCGTCGCCGCAGCATCCCGCTGGCGACGAGGTCGTCGAGCGCCGCGGACATCCCCGGGCCGAACCACGACTCGTCGGCCGCGGTGACCGGCAGCTCGGCCGCGGCAGCCGCCAGGTGGGGGGTCAGCACGTGGGGGTTGTCGGGATCGACGACGGCGGCCTCGACGGGGGTGTCGAAGATCGCCTCCGGATGGTGCACGAGATAGGTGTCGAGGGGGTCGTCCCCCGCGACGAAGATGGCGAGCGACTCGTCGCCGGAGCGCCCTGCCCTCCCGGCCTGCTGCCACAGGGACGCCCGGGTGCCGGGCCACCCGGCGAGCAGCACCGCGTCGAGGCCGCTGACGTCGATGCCGAGCTCGAGGGCGTTGGTCGCTGCGAGCCCCCGCAGCTCGCCCGAGCGCAGCGAGGTCTCGAGGGCCCGGCGCTCCTCCGGCAGATAGCCCCCGCGGTAGGCGGCGACGGTGTCGGCGAGGGCCGGGGCCCGTGAGCGGAGGCGCTCGCGGGCTGCCGACGCGACGACCTCGACCCCGCTGCGCGAGCGGGCGAAGGCCACTGTCTGCACCCCGTCCACGACGAGGTCGGCCAGCAGGTCGGCCGACTCGGCCACGGCGCTGCGTCGCCGCACGGCGGGCTCTGCGGCCCCCCGGGTGCCGGAGGACGGCTGCAGTGCGGGCTCCCACAGCCCGAAGGTCAGGGCCGCCCGCGGTGACCCGTCGCGCGTGATGGCCCGCACCGGGGCGCCCACGAGTCGGGAAGCATGGCCCGCGGGGTCGGCCACCGTGGCCGAGGCGAGGACGAAGGTCGGCGAGGCTCGGTAGCGAGCGGCGACGCGCCTCAACCGGCGCAGCACCAGGGCCAGGTGGGTGCCGAAGACCCCGCGGTAGACGTGGCACTCGTCGATGACGACGTAGCGCAGGGCCCGCAGGAAGGAGGCCCACCGCTCGTGCCCCGGCAGGAGCGAGTGGTGCAGCAGATCGGGGTTGGTGAGCACGTAGGCCGCGTGCTCGCGCACCCAGCGGCGCTCCTCGGGGGCGGTGTCACCGTCGTAGGTCGCCGCCCGCAACCCGGGCAGCGCGAGGGCGTCCAGCCGGGCCAGCTGGTCGTGGGCCAAGGCCTTGGTGGGTGCGAGGTAGAGCGCCGTGGCGCCGCGGCCCGTGGGGGCGCAGGCTCCGTCGACGAGGTCGGAGACCACGGGCAGCAGGTAGCCCAGCGACTTGCCCGATGCCGTGCCGGTGGACAGGACCACGTGCTCCCCCCGGTGGGCTGCCTCGGCCGCCAGGGCCTGGTGGCTCCAGAGGTGCTCGACCCCGGAGTGGGTCAGCGCGGCATACAGGCTCGGGGTGACCCACTCGGGCAGGGGTGCGGTCTCGGCCTCGCGCTCCGGGATCCGGCGTACGTGACGCAGCCGCTCGGCCCGCTCGCCCCGGGCCAGGCCGGCGAGCAGCTCGGCGGGGGGCCGCCGCGGCGGTCCGGGGGAGGTTGACATCTCGCCACACGGTACGGGGCGGCACCGTCAGGACCGGGGCGGAGTAGGGTTCCTACTCATCCGTGCGGGGCAGGGCGCACGAGGAACCACGAGGGACGACGACGAAGCAAATGGATCTCGACATCACGACTTCGCAGGGCGACGCCCGGACGGTGGTGCACGTCGCGGGGGAGATCGACGTCTACACCGTGGCTGCGCTGCGCGACCGGCTCGACGCCGTCATCGAGCGAGGGGAGCACCACCTCATCATCGACCTCTCGGGCGTGACCTTCATGGACTCCACGGGGCTGGGCGTGCTCGTCGGGAGGCTGAAGCTGATCCGGGGTGCCGGCGGCTCGATGCGCCTGGTGACCGAGAACGAGCGGGTCCTCAAAGTCTTCGCCATCACCGGCCTCGACAAGGTCTTCGAGATCCACCCGACCGTGGAGCAGGCCGTGGCGGCCAGGGGCGTCTGACCGACCTGCTCCCGGCCTGGCGTCGACCCGGGCTTCTCGGCGATGCCAGCGAGTGATCGCGCTCACAGTCTGCTTTGATGGGGCGGCGCGACGACCGGACGGTAACGTCGCCAGCGACCAAGCACCTCAAGCACGATCGCTCGTGCATGGGGTGGTCTTGCCCTTCAAGGAGGATCTGCCGAATGCCCCAACTCGCCCCCGTCGCCGCTGCGGCCCTGGGCGGCAAGGACCTCACCTTGGTCTACGCCGTCCTGGCCATCGGCGTGATCTCCCTCGCCTTCGGGTTGTTCTTCCGACGACAGGTCCTGGCCCACGACGCCGGCACCGAGAGCATGCGCAGCATCGGCGACGCCGTCGAGGAGGGGGCGCAGGCTTACCTCCGGCGCCAGTTCCAGACGCTGATCTACTTCGTCGTCATCGTCTTCGGCCTGCTCTTCCTCCTGCCGGCCGACTCGTTCGGCATCAAGGCCGGTCGCTCGGGCTTCTTCATCCTCGGCGCCGCCTTCTCCGCGGCGATCGGCTACCTGGGGATGTCGCTCGCGGTCAAGGCCAACGTGCGCGTGGCGTCTGCCGCCCGCAACGGTGACCGTGACACCGGGGTGAAGATCGCCTTCCGCACCGGTGGCACGGTCGGGATGGCGACGGTCGGGCTCGGTCTGCTCGGCGCTGCCGTCGTGGTGCTGATCTACAAGTCCGACGCCCCCAAGGTCCTCGAGGGCTTCGGCTTCGGCGCCGCCCTGCTCGCGATGTTCATGCGCGTCGGTGGCGGCATCTTCACCAAGGCCGCCGACGTCGGCGCCGACCTCGTCGGCAAGGTCGAGGCCGGCATCCCCGAGGACGACCCGCGCAACGCCGCGACGATCGCCGACAACGTCGGCGACAACGTCGGCGACTGCGCCGGCATGGCCGCCGACCTCTTCGAGTCGTATGCCGTCATGCTCGTGGCCGCCCTCATCCTCGGCTCTGCCGCCCTGGGCGACTCCGGACTGGTCTTCCCGCTGCTCATCCCCGCCATCGGTGCGGTCACGGCCATCATCGGCGTCTTCATCACCCGGGTGAAGCCCGGTCAGAACGCCCTCTCGGCGATCAACCAGGGCTTCTACATCTCGGCCACGATCGCCGCCGTGCTCTCTGTGGCGGCGGTCTTCCTCTACCTGCCGGCCTCGGTCGTGGAGAAGGTCGACGCCGCCACCCAGCAGGTGACCCAGGCCAGTGTCGACGGGCTGCGGATCCGCGCGTCGATCGCGGTGCTGCTCGGCATCCTTCTCGCCGCGGTCATCTTGTGGCTGACCGGCTACTTCACCGGCACCGACAAGCGACCGACCATGGACGTGGCACGCACCACGCGCACCGGCGCGGCCACCGTCGTCCTGTCCGGCATCGGGGTCGGCTTCGAGTCGGCGGTCTACACGGCCGTCATCATCGCCGGTGCGGTCTACGGCGCCTTCCTGCTCGGCGCCGGTGTGCCGACCCTGGCCCTCTTCTTCGTGGCGGTCGCCGGCACCGGCCTGCTGACCACGGTCGGCGTCATCGTGGCGATGGACACGTTCGGCCCCGTCTCCGACAACGCGCAGGGCATCGCCGAGATGTCCGGGGACGTCGACGGCGAGGGAGCGCAGATCCTCACCGATCTCGACGCGGTCGGCAACACGACGAAGGCCATCACCAAGGGCATCGCCATCGCGACCGCCGTGCTCGCGGCTACCGCGCTCTTCGGCTCCTACTCCGACGCCTGGCAGGGGGCGCTCAACCCGATCCTGACCACGCTGAGGTCGCAGGCCCAGGCGGGTCAGATCTCCGCGGCCCAGATCGCCGACCTGGATCGCTCGATCACCTCGCTGACCGACCTGCAGATCTCGACCCCGAACGTCCTCGTCGGGCTCATCCTCGGGGTGTCGGTCGTCTTCCTGTTCTCCGGTCTGGCCATCAACGCCGTCACCCGTGCCGCCGGCGCGATCGTCGTCGAGGTGCGTCGCCAGTTCCGCGAGCACCCGGGGATCATGGACTACACCGAGAAGCCGGAGTACGGCCGGGTCGTCGACATCTGCACCAAGGACTCGCTGCGCGAGCTCGCCACCCCCGGGCTGCTGGCCGCACTGACCCCGATCATCGTCGGCTTCGGCCTCGGCATCGGGTCGCTCGCGGGCTTCCTCGGCGGGGCCATCGGCTCCGGCGCGCTGATGGCGGTCTTCCTCGCCAACTCCGGTGGGTCGTGGGACAACGCGAAGAAGATCATCGAGGACGGCCACCACGGTGGCAAGGGCTCGGCGGCCCACGAGGCGGCGATCATCGGTGACACCGTCGGTGACCCCTTCAAGGACACGGCCGGCCCGGCGATCAACCCGCTCATCAAGGTGATGAACCTCGTCGCGGTGCTCATCGCCCCGGCGATCGTCACGCTGAGCATCGGCGACGGCAAGAACTCCGTGGTCCGTTACGGCATCGCGGCCATCGCCCTGGTCGTGGTCGTGACCTCGGTCGCCATCTCGAAGTCGCGCGACATCGCGGTCGGTGGTGACGACGACGACGAGCCGATGCGGCGAGAGACGCCGGCAGCTCCCCCGGCCGGTGCCGAGGACGGCCCGGTCGACCTCGACAAGGACGCCAGCGGCGAGTCCGAGGGCGCCGGCTCGAGGGTCTGACCCCACGCACGACTGCGACCCCGCGGTCGTCACCGGCACCGCACGAGAGGCCGTCCGCACCCGCGGACGGCCTCTCGCCGTACGACGTGCCGCCCCTAGGCTGGCGGGATGACGCCTCACCCGGGTGACGACGGCCCACGCGAACCCGCTGAGGTGCCTGGGCTCGTCGTCGCCCTGCGCGACGACCTCACCGCTGCGGGATACACCGTCCACCGGGTGGAGGGCCTCCTGGGTCCGGTGGCTCGCGCGGCGCTCATGCGCGACCAGATCCTGCCCGCCGACCTCGCCACCCGCGACCACCCCGGCGCGCTGGCCGTGCTGGTGCGCGTCTTCGCCCTCGGCCGCACGGTGACTCGGGGCGCCCTCGACGCCGCCCTGCCCGCGCTCGGCACGTCGGGGGCAGTGGAGCTCGGTCTGGTCGAGCTCGCCCAAGGTGCCGAAGGCGCCGAGGCCGGTGTGCGTCCACGCTGCGACCTGCGGCCGTACGGCGACGAGGCGCACGACTGGTGGGTCGCGTCCGACCTGTCGGAGGCCTCGACCGGTGTGCCCCTCCTGCCGACTCACGTGCTCGGCATCGGCGCCGCCTCGACCACGGCCGCCCAGTGGACGATCCGCCGCCGCGTGCGCTCCGCCCTCGACCTCGGCACCGGGTGCGGGGTGCAGTCGCTTCACCTGGCCGACCACGCCGAGCGCATCGTGGCCACCGACGTCTCGGCCCGAGCCCTGGCCTACGCCCGCTTCAACGCCACGCTGGCGGAGATCGACCTCGACCTGCGCGACGGGAGCCTGCTCGACCCGGTCGAGGGCGAGCGCTTCGACCTCGTCGTCAGCAACCCTCCCTTCGTCATCACGCCGCGCGGCGAGGGCGTGCCGCTCTACGAGTACCGGGACGGCGGCCTCGTCGGGGACGGCCTGGTCGAGAGCCTCGTGCGCGACGTGGGCGAGCACCTCGAGCCCGGGGGTGTGGCGCAGTTCCTCGGCAACTGGGAGGTGGCGGCCGGCGCGAGCTGGCGCGAGCGCTGGACCGGGTGGCTCCACGGAACCGGTCTGGACGCGTTCGTCGTCCAGCGTGAGCAGCAGGACCCGGCGGAGTACGCCGAGCTGTGGGCGCGCGACGGCGGCTCCCGCCCCGGGGTCGACGGCTTCACCGACCTGTATGCCGCGTGGCTGGCCGACTTCTCCGCTCGCGGTGTCGAGCGCATCGGCTTCGGGGTGGTCACCCTCCAGCGCCCGACGACCGAGCGCGACCCGTGGGTCGACCTGGTCGAGGTGACCGGCCCGGTGGCCCCGGCTCTGGGGGCCACGGTCGAGGCGGCCCTGGCCGCCCGCACCTGGCTGGCCGAGCACGACGACGCCGACCTGCTCGCCGTCTCCTGGCGGTGCGCCGACGACGTGACCCAGGAGAGCCATGGCCGGTTCGGTGAGGAGGACGCCACCGTCGTGCTGGCCCGTCAGGGTGGTGGCCTGCGACGCGACGTCCGGCTCGACACCGTCACCGCCGGCCTGCTCTCCGTGTGCGACGGCACGCTCCCTGCCGCAGTGGCGCTGGCCGCCATCGCCGTCCTGCTCGAGCGGGACGCCGGTGCGGTCGTGTCTGCGGCCCTTCCGTTCCTTCGCGACCTCGTAGCTGACGGTCTGCTGGTGCGCTGAGCGGCACCTCGCTCGTCACTCACCCCCTCGTACTGACGCCTCGTCGTTCTCGACCCCTTGTTCAGAACGCGAGGGGCACCCGGGTAGGGCATCCCCCGAAACCAGTTGTGAGTGAGTGCTCACTCACCTACGATATCGCCATGTCCCCTCGCGCCACGGCCCTCCCGCCCGGTGAGCGACGGGCGCGTCTCGTCGACGCGGCCCGCGACCTCATCGCGGCCCGCGGCACCGTGCCGACCACCCGCGAGATCGCCGAGGCGGCGGGGGTGGCCGAGGGCACGATCTTCCGAGTCTTCCAGACCAAGGACGACCTCGTCGACGCCGTCGCCGCGTCGGCCTTCTGCCCGGCGCTCTTCCGACGGGGCCTCGACGCCGTCGACATCGAGCTGCCCCTGCGCGAGCGGCTGATTGCTCTGGTGACCCTGCTGCAGCAGCGGTTCGTCGACGTCTTCGGGTTGATGGCCGCCCTCGGGCTCACCGTCCCACCCGCCTTCCCGCCCGATGCGCACGAGCACTGCTCGCCCGAGCTCGGTCACGTCGGTGTCGTCCCGAGGGTGACAGACGCCGCCGCAGGGCCCCGAGGGGTCCGCCCGGTCGGGCGGTCTCCGGAGAAGGACCACCATCACGAGGACGACGACCACCGGGCCCTGGAGATGCTGCGCTACCTCGAGCCCGACGCCGGCCGGCTGCGCTGCCCACCGGGGCGGCTCCTTCACTACGTGCGGCTGCTCACCTTCGCGGGCAGCCACCAGCACCTCGCCGACGGAGTGCTGCTCACCCCCGACGAGATCGTCGACGTCCTGCTGACCGGGGTGCTCGTCCCCGACGAGCCCGCGGCGCAGGAGACCCCCGCCACCCGCCCCACCTGCCCCACCCGAAAGGCCAGCTGATGCTCGTCCGCATCCTCCGGCAGCACCTGGTCCCCTACCGGGGCCGGCTCACCGTGGTCGTCGTCCTGCAGCTCGTGGGGACCATAGCCTCGCTCTACCTACCATCGCTGAACGCCAACATCATCGACCAGGGCGTGGCCCGCGGTGACACGGGCTACATCTTCCGCACCGGGGGGTGGATGCTCGGGGTCAGCGTGGTGCAGATCGTCGCCACCGTGGCCGCGAGCTACCTCGCCGCGCAGACCGCGATGGGGCTGGGTCGCGACCTGCGCGGCGCGGTCTTCCACAAGGTGGTCGACTTCTCGGCCCAGGAGGTGGCCCGCTTCGGCGCCCCGACCCTCATCTCGCGCACGACCAACGACGTGACCCAGGTGCAGATGGTCGTCTTCATGGCGCTGGCGTTCATGGTGTCGGCGCCGATCATGATGGTCGGGGGCATCGTCATGGCCCTGCGCGAGGACGTCGGCCTCTCCTGGCTCGTCGCCGTCGCTGTGCCCCTGCTCGCGCTCGCCGTGGGTCTCATCGTGCGGCGGATGATCCCGCAGTTCCGCATCATGCAGACCTCGGTCGACAGCGTCAACCGCGTCCTGCGCGAGCAGATCACCGGCATCCGGGTCGTGCGGGCCTTCGTGCGCGAGGATGTCGAGACGAAGCGCTTCGCGGTGGCTAACCAGTCGCTCACCACCACGGCCCTCAACGTCGGTCGGCTGCAGGCGATCATCTTCCCCGTCGTGATGATCCTGCTCAACGCCTCGACCGTCGGGGTGCTGTGGTTCGGTGCCGGCCGGGTCGACAGCGGCGACATGCAGATCGGCCAGCTGACCGCCTTCATGGCCTACCTCATCCAGATCCTCATGTCGGTGATGATGGCGACCTTCATGACGATGATGATCCCGCGCGCCGCAGTCTCCGCCGACCGGATCGGCGAGGTGCTGGGCACCGTGTCGTCGGTGGCCGAGCCAGACCACCCGGTGCTCGACGTGCCGCCCGACGCCGAGGTGGTCTTCGACCACGTCGACTTCCACTACCCGGGCGCCGAGTCGCCGGTGCTGAGGGGAGTCTCCTTCCGGGCCAAGCCGGGGCAGACCACCGCCGTCATCGGCAGTACGGGCGCCGGCAAGACGACGCTCATCGGGCTGGTTCCGCGCCTGTTCGACGTGACCGGTGGCGCGGTACGCGTCGGGGGCACCGACGTGCGCGACCTCGACCTCGACACGCTGTGGGGCCGGATCGGCCTGGTACCGCAGAAGCCTTACCTCTTCACCGGCACCGTCGCCACCAACCTGCGCTACGGCAACCCCGAGGCGAGTGACGACGAGCTGTGGGAGGCGCTGCGCATCGCCCAGGCGGCCGACTTCGTCACGGAGATGCCCGAGGGGCTCGACGGACCCATCTCCCAGGGTGGCACCAACGTGTCCGGCGGCCAGCGACAACGCCTGGCCATCGCGCGCGCTCTCGTACGGCGCCCCGGCGTCTTCCTCTTCGACGACTCGTTCTCCGCCCTCGACCTGTCGACCGACGCCCGGCTGCGGCAGGCACTGCGGCCGGTGACGCGCGACGCAACGGTGATCATCGTGGCGCAGCGGGTCTCGACGATCGTCGATGCCGACCACATCGTTGTGCTCGACGACGGGGTGGTCGTCGGTCAGGGCCGCCACGACGAGCTGCTCGAGACGTGCCCGACCTACCAGGAGATCGTCGAGTCGCAGCGTGCGGCGCAGGAGGTGGCGGCATGAGTGCCGAAGGCGTCAAGAGCGACGAGGAGAAGGCAGCCGAGGCCCGGCGCCGCCCGGCGAACGCCGGTCGGGGGCACGGCCCGATGGGCATGGCCATGGGCGGCGAGAAGTCGAAGGCGTTCGGCCCGTCGGCCAAGCGGCTGCTCGGGCGTCTGCGCCCTGAGCGCACAGCCGTCTCGTTCGTGCTGCTGATCTCGGTGGTGAGCGTGATCCTCAGCGCCATCGGTCCCAAGATCCTCGGACGGGCGACCGACATCATCTTCCAGGGTTACTTCGGCACCTTCCTCGGGTCGCGCTTCCCCGCAGGGACGACCAAGGAGCAGGTGGTCTCAGGGTTTCGCGCTCAGGGCAACAACCAGCTCGCCGACCTGATCTCGGGAATCGACCTGGTGCCCGGGCGCGGCATCGACTTCACCGCCCTGGGTCAGGTGCTCGTCCTCGTCCTGGTGCTCTACGTCGCGTCGGCCCTGCTGCAGTGGGTCGCCGGACGCATCCTCGCCCGGGTCGTCACCCGCACCGTCTACGACCTCCGGGCCGACGTCGAGGCCAAGCTCGGACGGATCCCGCTGCCCTACTTCGACAGCCAGCCGCGCGGTGAGCTGCTCAGCCGGGTGACCAACGACGTCGACAACATCCAGCAGAGCCTGCAGCAGACGATGGGCCAGCTGCTCACCTCGCTGCTGACGGTCGTGGCGGTGGTCACGCTCATGTTCTCCATCTCGTGGATGCTCGCGCTCATCGCCCTGGTGACGATCCCGCTGTCGGTGCTCGTCACCGCGGCCATCGCCAAACGGAGCCAGACCCGGTTCGCCGCGCAGTGGAAGCAGACCGGCACCCTCAACGGCATCGTTGAGGAGACCTTCACCGGTCACGGCATCGTCAAGGTCTTCGGCCGGCAGAAGGAGGCGCAGGAGAGCTTCGACGCCACGAACGAGACGCTCTACGACGCGTCCTTCGGCGCCCAGTTCATCAGCGGCATCATCATGCCCACGATGATGTTCATCGGGAACCTCAACTACGTCGCAATCGCCGTCGTCGGCGGGTTGCGGGTCGCGAGCGGCTCGATGAGCCTCGGCGACGTGCAGGCCTTCATCCAGTACTCCCGGCAGTTCACCCAGCCCCTGACCCAGGTCGCCTCGATGGCCAACCTGCTGCAGTCGGGTGTGGCTTCGGCGGAGCGGGTATTCGAGGTGCTCGACGCGCCCGAGCAGCTGCCGGATCCGGTTGCTGCGCAGACGATCCCGCGCGGTGGGGGTCGCGTGGCGTTCGAGCACGTGTCGTTCTCCTACACCCCCGACCAGCCGCTGATCGAGGGCCTCGACCTCGTGGCGGAGCCCGGCCAGACGGTCGCGATCGTCGGGCCGACAGGGGCGGGCAAGACCACGCTGGTCAACCTCGTCATGCGCTTCTACGAGCTCGACGCGGGGCGCATCACCCTCGACGGCGTCGACATCACCGCGATGACGAGGCACGACCTGCGCTCGCGCATCGGCATGGTGCTGCAGGACACCTGGCTGTTCGGCGGCTCCATACGCGACAACATCGCCTACGGTCGCCCGGGGGCGAGCGACGAGGAGGTGCTGGAGGCCGCGAGGGCGACGTACGTCGACCGCTTCGTGCACTCCCTGCCCGACGGCTACGACACGGTGCTCGACTCCGAGGCCGGCAACATCAGCGCCGGCGAGAAGCAGCTGGTGACCATCGCCCGGGCCTTCCTCGCGCGGCCGGAGCTGCTCATCCTCGACGAGGCGACGAGCTCGGTCGACACGCGCACCGAGCTGCTGGTGCAGCAGGCGATGGCGGCGCTGCGCAGTGACCGCACGAGCTTCGTCATCGCGCACCGGCTATCGACGATCCGCGACGCCGACCTCATCCTCGTGATGGAGGAGGGGCACATCGTCGAGCAGGGCACACACGCCGCGCTGCTCGAGCGCGGTGGCGCCTACGCTCGCCTGTACGCAGCGCAGTTCGCCGGCGCCGCGGCCGACCTCGAGCCCGCGACGGCGGGTGTCTGACCCGCACGCGCCCCCTTGGGTAGCCAAAGAATCACCTCAACCACCAGAGGTTGAGGTGATTCTCTGGCTATCCAAGGGGGGCGGTCACGGCCAGTGGCAGGGCCGTGGCGCTGGTGGCGAGGTTGGCTCGGCGACGTACCTCCGCCGAAGGACGTGTGCGCCTAAGGACGGGGGCACCATGACGTGTACGCAGATGCGGGTCAGGGATAGGGGGTCGAGGCGCGGGTCGCGACGGCGCGGCCGGGGCCGGCGAGGACGAGCGTCAGGACCAGGGCGACGCCACCGAGCACGAGGACAGGGACCCCGGTGTCGAGGGCGGCCTGCCCCGCCGTCACCGACAGCAGGGTCGGCACGGTGAAGCCGGCGTAGACGACGATGTAGAAGGCCGAGAGCAGGCCGCCGCGCCGCGTCGGCGGGGCCACGAGGTCGCACACGATCACGCCGGCCGTGAGCGCCAGCCCCTCACCCACCCCGATGAGCAGCGAGGAGGGCAGCAGCCAGGCCCACCCGCCGGGCTGGACCGCGAGGTAGCCGAGCCCCGCGCCGAGCGCGGCGAGGAGGGCGGAGAGCCACCCGCACGTGGCCGGACCCAGACGCCGGGCCGGCCCCGTGGCGAGGGCGGCACTGCCCTGCACGAGCAGGGCGCAGACGCCCGTGAGGAAGATCGGGGCGCCGAACCCGGCCCGGGCGATCTGCAGCGGGAAGATGGTCAGGCCGAGCACGGCATACGTGTAGACGAGCAGGCCGGCCGGCAGCAGGTACCACCCGAACGCGCGGCCGGCACCCGGGGGGACGCCGATCTGCAGCCGGCCGGGTCGCTGGTGCGTCATGGTCTCCGGCAGACCCTGAACGAGCCAGAAAGCCATAAACAGTAGGAGGATGGGTACGACGAAGCCGAGCACCTTGGGGGCGGGCGCCCACTGCACCAAGGTGCCCGAGACGAGGGGTCCGAAGGCGAAACCCACGGCCATCGCGGCGCCGGCCCGCATGGCTGCGGCGGATCCTCGTGACGGTCCGGCGAGCTCGCGCATCCACACGGTGCCGACGGTGAAGACCGCTCCGCTGGTGAGCCCCTGCAGCACGCGTCCGACGAAGAGCCCCGGCTCGCCGAGGACCGCCGCCGAGAGCAGCGCCAGTTGGGAGACCACGCACAGGGCGACCACCGGGACGACGACCGTGCGACGCCCCCGTCGGTCGGAGAAGGGGCCGCCGAGCAGCAGCGCGGGCAGCAGCCCCGCGGCGTAGACGGTGAAGAAGACGGTGAGCTCGGTCGCAGACAGGCCGAGCTCGCGGGTGTAGAAGAGCAGGATCGGCGACGGCGACTGGGTGCTGAAGGCCACCGCCGCGAGGGCCAGGGTGAGGCGACGCAGCAGCCGCGGCGTCTCGGGCGAGGTCTCGTCGTAGGACGTCCCGGCCTCGGTCACGCGGCCCACCCTAGCGGCGGGGTCCACCGCGGGTGGCGTCACCAGCCGCTCACCCGGGCGACGTGGGGTGAGAGCCTTCCTGGGGCGCGACTCAGAAGGGGGTCAGGCGCGGACGCGGGGCATGGCCAGACCGGCGGCGACGGTGAGCACCGTCGCGGCCAGCACGGCCCAGAAGACCGCCGACCCGGCCGAGGTCGCCGTGCCCGGATCGGTCGAGGGGCGACCGCTGGCGGAGACGACGTGGTTGGCGACTGCTCCGAAGATCGCGGCGCCGACGGCCGAGCCGATGGATCGGGCAAACATGTTGGTACCCGTCACGACCCCACGGTCGGCCCACTCGACGCTGGCCTGCGCCGCGATGAGCGAGGGGCTGGCGACCAGACCCATGCCCAGGCCGATGACGAAGCAGGAGCCGGCGACGACCGCGACCGAGGGACGGTGGCCGGCGAGGGCCAGCGAGGTCGCGCCCGAGACGGCGAAACCCAGCCCGACGAGCACGGTGGGGCGGAAGCCGAAGCGCAGGTAGAGCAGCCGTCCAGACAGCGTGGCGGCGAGCGGCCACCCAAGGGTGAGGGCCGCGACGGCCAGGCCACCGACCAGCGGCGAGACGCCGATGGAGTTCTCGAGATAGGTCGGCACGAAGGAGGTCAGGCCGATGAGGATGGCGCCGACGCCGATGGAGATGAGGCTGGTCGTCAGCAGCAGCTTCCGGCTCAGCACCCACAGCGGCAGCACAGGCTCGGCCACCCGCCGCTGCACCATGACGAAGGCCGCCAGCAGCAACGCCCCGACCGCGAAGACAGCGACGCCCGGCACCGAGGCCCAGGCCCACGCCTGCCCGCCCTCGAGCACCCCGAGGATGAGCAGCGTCATCGACACCGTCAGCAGGACCGACCCGGCGTAGTCGACCGAGTGCTGACGCCGCTCGACCTTCTCGTGGAAGGAGCGCCAGATGAGGGTGCCGGCCAGCAGGCACACGGGCACGTTGACGAAGAAGATCCAGCGCCAGATGCCGAGCTGGGAGAAGAGCCCGCCGAGGGTGGGGCCGATGACCGACGAGACGGCCCACACGCTGGCGATGTAGCCCTGGGCCTTGGCACGCTCGGCCACGGTGTAGATGTCGCCGGCGATGGTGATCGACATCGGCTGCACTGCCCCGGCTCCGAGCCCCTGCACGGCGCGAAAGATGATGAGGGCTGGCATGCTCCAGGCCAGCCCGCACAGGACAGACCCGAGGAGGAAGAGCCCGATCCCCATGAGCATGAGCGGCTTTCGCCCGTAGGTGTCGGACAGCTTGGCGTAGACGGGCACCGATACGGCCTGCGCGAGGAGGTAGACGGAGAAGAGCCAGGGGAACTGGGCGAAGCCTCCGAGGTCCTTCACCACCGACGGGACCGCCGTGGCGAGGATGGTCGCGTCGACGGCGATGATGCCGGTCGAGACCATGAGGGCGAGAAGGATGGGCCCGCGCTCGGAGCGCAGGCCGACGCCGGACGCCCGCCGGTCGCGGGCCGTGGCTTCGGCGAGGTCGGTCACGAGGGTGGAAAGACCCCAGGCGAGCCGTTCATTCCCGTATGCCGCCGGGCCCGGCCGCTCAGGTCAGCTGCCAGCTGCGCTTGCTCAGGCCGTACCAGAAGCCGTCGATGACGCTGCGCGACCGGATCGGGCCGCCTCCCGAGGCGGCGTGCGCCGCCCCGAGGGCGACGAAGATCGGGGCGAAGTGCTCGGTGCGGGGGTGGGCCATCCGCGCTGACGGCGCCTTGTCGAGGAAGTCCATCAGCGCGTCGACGTCCTCGTGCGCCATCGCCTCCTGCGCCCAGTGGTCGAACTCCTTCGACCAGCCGGGGGCGTCGTAGCCGGGGGCCAGCTCAGGGTGGAACGCGCTGAGGTTGTGGGTGGTGAAGCCCGAGCCCACGATGAGGGTGCCCTGCTCGCGCAGGGGGGCGAGCTTCTGCCCGATGCCGAAGAGCGTGCGCGGGTCGAGGGTCGGCATCGACATCTGCAGCACGGGCACGTCGGCGTCGGGGAACATCTCGACCAGCGGCACATAGGCCCCGTGGTCGAGGCCCCGGTTCTCGTCGCGCACGACCTCCGTGCCCGGGCCGGCGAGCAGCCTGGTGACCTCGTCGGCGAGCTGCGGCGCGGCTGGCGCGTCGTACGTCACGTCGTAGTAGCGCTGGGGGAAGCCCCAGAAGTCGTAGGTGAGCGGGGCGCCGGTGGTGGAGGACAGAGCCAGCGGCGCGTTCTCCCAGTGGGCCGAGACCATCAGCACGGTGGCCGGCTTGGAGGTGGTGGCGGTGAGGTCGGCGGACCACCTGGCGAGCTCGGCGGTCCACCGGGTGTCGTCGGTCAGCGGCGGCGCTCCGTGGCTGAGGTAGAGCACGGGCTGTGAGGTCATGTCCACACCGTACGCACAACAAGTTAAATACTAAACTAGTCTCAGGATGTCGACAGGGTGCGAGGGCACGGGAGGCTGGGGTTATCGTCTGCAGCGCAAGCCTCGTCCAGGCCGTGACGAATCCACGGCACGAGGCTCGCAGGAATCGAGGTCCCAACGTGGCTGCAGGGAAGGGGCGCAAGCTCGTCATCGTCGAGTCGCCCAACAAGGTCAAGTCGATCGCCGGCTACCTCGGGGGCGAGTACGACGTCGAGGCGTCCGTCGGGCACATCCGCGACCTGCCGAACCCGTCAGAGCTGCCGGCCGACATGAAGAAGGGCCCGTTCGGCAAGTTCGCGATCGACGTCGACAACGACTTCGCGCCCTACTACGTCGTCGACGCCGACAAGCGCAAGAAGGTCGCCGAGCTCAAGCGGGCCCTCAAGGACGCCGACGAGCTTTACCTCGCCACCGACGAGGACCGCGAGGGCGAGGCCATCGCCTGGCACCTGCTCGAGACCCTCAAGCCGCGCGTCCCCGTCAAGCGCATGGTCTTCAACGAGATCACCCGCGAGGCGATCCAGCGCGCCGTCAACAACACGCGCGAGCTCGACAAGGACCTCGTCGACGCCCAGGAGAGCCGTCGCATCCTCGACCGCCTCTACGGCTACGAGGTCTCACCGGTGCTGTGGCGCAAGGTGCGTCAGGGCCTGTCGGCGGGCCGGGTGCAGTCGGTCGTGACGCGCATCGTGGTCGAGCGCGAGCGCGAGCGGATGGCCTTCGTGCGGGCGTCGTACTGGGACGTCGAGGGCGACTTCACCACGCGCTCGTCGGCTGGTCAGACCAACGCCGGCGACACCTTCACCGCCCGCCTGGCCGCCATCGACGGGCGACGCGTCGCCAGCGGTCGCGACTTCACCGACGCCGGGGTGCTCAGGTCGTCCACCGTCGTGGCCCTCGACGAGCGGATGGCCCGCGTGGTCGCGGAGGCCGTGCCGTCGGCCGCCGTCGCCGTCAGCGACGTTCAGGAGAAGCCCTACACCCGCCGTCCTGCGGCGCCCTTCACCACCTCCACGTTGCAGCAGGAGGCTTCCCGCAAGCTGCGCCTCAACGCCCGCAACGCCATGCGCGTGGCCCAGCGGCTCTACGAGGGCGGCTACATCACCTACATGCGCACCGACTCGACGACCCTGTCGCAGTCGGCGCTCACCGCCGCCCGCAGCCAGGCCCGCGACCTGTACGGCGCCGAGTACGTGCCGCAGGAGCCGCGGGTCTACGCCTCCAAGGTCAAGAACGCCCAGGAGGCCCACGAGGCCGTGCGCCCCGCCGGAGACCGCTTCCGCACCCCGGCCCAGGTCGCCGGCGAGCTGCGTGGCGACGAGTACGCCCTCTACGAGCTGATCTGGAAGCGCACGGTCGCGTCGCAGATGAACGACGCCACGGGTTCCACGGCGACGATCCGCCTCACCGCGACCCTGGAGGGGGACGCGGCCACCGACGTCGCCAAGACCGCCGAGTTCAGCGCCAGCGGCACGGTCATCAACTTCAAGGGCTTCCTCGCGGCCTACGAGGAGGGCAAGGACGACACCGCGCCTGCGCGCAAGGGCGAGGACGGCGACGAGCGCCGCCTGCCCCGGCTGTCGGTCGGGGTGCCGCTCGCGGTGCTGCGCACCGAGGCCGACGGCCACGAGACGACGCCCCCGCCGCGCTACACCCAGGCGACCCTGGTGAAAGCCATGGAGGAGAAAGGGATCGGGCGTCCGTCGACCTACGCGCAGATGGTCGAGACCATCGCCGACCGCGGCTACGTCACCAACCGCGGGAACGCCCTCGTGCCCTCGTGGCTCGCCTTCGCGGTCACCCGGCTGCTCGAGGAGCACTTCCCCCGACTGGTCGACTACGACTTCACTGCGGCGATGGAGGAGGACCTCGACAAGATCGCCGGTGGCACCGAGCAGCGGGTCGCGTGGCTGAGGCGCTTCTACTTCGGCGACGAGGCGACGTCGAGCGAGGGCCTGCGCGACCTCGTCGCCGACCTGGGAGACATCGACGCCAAGGAGATCTCGACCATCCAGCTCGGCGAAGGCATGGTCGTGCGGGTCGGACGTTACGGGCCGTACGTGGAGGAGGTGGTGCCCCAGGGCGTCGATCCGTCGACCGGTGAGGTCACGGCCGACGGTGCCGAGGCGCCCGTCGTCACTCCACGACGCGTCACTATCAACGACGACATCGCCCCCGACGAGATGACCCCGGCCAAGGCGCGCGAGCTGCTCGAGGCCGCTGCCGACGACGGTCGTGTCCTGGGCACCGAGCCGGGGTCGGGCCGCGAGATCATCGCCCGCGCCGGACGCTACGGCCCCTACGTCACCGAGGTCCTGCCGCCCGAGCTGGTCGACCTCAAGGGCAAGAACAAGGTGAAGCCGCGCACCGCCTCGCTCTTCAAGGACATGGACCTCGCGACGATCGACCTCGAGACGGCTCTCCAGCTGATGTCCTTGCCCCGGGTCGTCGGCACGGTCGACGACGACGAGGGCAAGCCGGTCGAGATCACCGCGCAGAACGGGCGCTACGGGCCCTACCTGAAGAAGGGCACCGACAGCCGCTCCCTCGTCACCGAGGACCAGCTCTTCACCGTCACGCTCGAGGAGGCGCTGGCCGTCTACGCGCAGCCCAAGCAGCGTGGTCGGGCGGCCGCGGCACCCCTGAAGGAGCTCGGCGCCGACCCCGTCTCGGGGAAGCCGGTGGTGGTCAAGGACGGCCGTTTCGGTCCCTACGTCACCGACGGCGAGACCAACGCGACCCTGCGCCGCGACGACGACCCCGAGACGATCACGCCCGAGCGCGGGTTCGAGCTGCTCGCCGACAAGCGCGCGGCCGGCCCGTCGACGCGCAAGCGTGCGGTGAAGAAGGCGACCACGAAGAAGACAGCGGCCAAGAAGACGACGGCGAAGAAGGCCACGGCCAAGAAGGCGAGCACCAAGACCGCCGTGAAGAAGTCGTGAGCGACGATCGGCCGGGTCTCGAGCCCTCGACCGGGCGGGCCCTGACCCACCGCCTGCGGGTCGAGCAGGCCACGAGCCGGCTGCCCTCCGTGGCGGCCGGGCTCGTGCGCGGGGGTCGGCTGGTCTGGTCCGACGCCGTGGGCACCGCCGACGGCCGCGAGGGTGGGGCGCCCGCCGACTCCGACACGCAGTACCGCATGGGCTCGATCACCAAGACCTTCGTCGCGGTCCTCGTCCTGAGGCTGCGTGACGCCGGGTCGCTCGACCTCGACGACCGCTTCGAGGAGCACGTGCCCGGCAGCGCCTTCGGCCGGGCCACCGTGGCGCAGCTGCTGTCGCACTCCTCGGGACTGCAGGCGGAGACCGACGGGCCGTGGTGGGAGCGCACCCCCGGAGGTGGCTGGGACGACCTGGTCTCGTCGACCGCGCCGGTGCAGCACACCCGCGCCGGCCGCCGCTTCCACTACAGCAACGTCGGCTACGGCGCTCTCGGCGAGCTCGTGGCGAGGGCGCACGGCATGCCATGGCACGAGGTCGTGGCGCGAGACCTGTTGGCGCCGTTGGACATGCGGCGTACGACGCCGCGCCCCAGTGGTAAGGCGGCCCAGGGCCTTGCCGTGCACCCCCTCACCGACCAGCTCCTGCTGGAGCCCGAGCACGACGCGGGGATGATGGCGCCCGCCGGTCAGCTGTGGTCGACCGTCGACGACCTCGCCCGCTGGGCCGCCTTCCTCGGGGGCGACCTCGGCGACATACTTTCCCGCGACACGATGGACGAGATGCTCGAGCCGCACGTCGTCAACGACCTGCCCGGCGTCCCGTGGACGGCCGCGCACGGCCTCGGCTGGCAGGTGTGGAACGTCGAGGGCCGACGTTATGCCGGCCACGGTGGCTCGATGCCCGGCTTCCTCGCAGGGCTGCAGGTCGACCTCGAGAGCGGTGACGGCGTCGTCAGCTTCGCCAACACGACCTCGGGGATGTCCCCCTTCGCTCTGCACCTGCTGCAGCTGGTCGCCGACCGCGAGCCCCTCGACCCGCCCGTGTGGCGTGCCGGGGGCTCGTCGTCCGAGGCGGTCGAGCTCGTCGGGGCGTGGCACTGGGGCCCGAAGCGGCAGCAGCTGCGGGCCGACGGTGAGCGCGGGCTCGTCCTGGGTGAGCCCGGCGAGGGCCGTGGCTCCCGCTTCCGCCTCGTCGGGCCCGACCACTGGGTCGGCCTGGACGGCTACTACGCCGCCGAGCAGCTGCGGGTGGTCCGCGACGTCGAGGGCGCGGTCAGCCACCTCGACCTGGCCTCCTTCCGGCTCACCCGCGAGCCCTATGACGCTGACCGGGACATCCCCGGCGGCGTCGACGAGAGTGGCTGGCACTGACGCGCGGGCTGGCTCCTCTCGCGCAGGGGGCAGGGGGTTGCGGCGCGGGAGGCGGGGCCCACCGGGGTCGGGAGGCAGCCGGGCGCCCGACCTCTAGTCGCGGCGGTCCTGCGGTCCGGGGCTGAGCGGGAGGTGGGCCGGTAGGGCGTGGCCGTCCACCGCCATCCGCTGGGCCCAGCCCGGGGGCACCCAGGTGCGCCCGACGAACTGGGGGTGGGACGGGTGGACGGCACGGGCCCAGAGGGTGAAGAACAGCTCGGCCCAGTCGGAGGTGACGATCCAGTCGATGTTGCCCTGGTCGGAGCTGCCGCTGAAGCGCACGAGGCCGGGGCCGAGCAGCTCGGCGGTCGACACGTCGACGTACGGCCAGGGAAAGAAGCCGGTGGACCCGCGCAGGTAGAGACCGTGCGTGGACACCGTGAGGAGGCCGTGCTCAGTGGTCCGCCAACGCAACGTCGCCGCGGCGGCCGCCTCGCGCCGCCGCCGCGAGTTGACGGCGGCCCGGCCGGCCACCGAGAGCGCGGTGAGCGCGAGACCAGCGGGCCCGGTGGCGAAGAAGAACCCGGAGCTGTGGGCGTATCCGCCGTCGCCGGCCGCCGCGTAGGTCATGAGGGTGAACCCGCCCTCGGCGAGGGCGCGCTCGTCGTGACCGTGCCTGAGTGGGAAGGCGGTGCCGATTACGGGCCGGTGGTCGAGGCGACCTTCGTCGAGGTAGAGGTTGATGTCGACGGTGTGCCACACGGCCAGGTCGTGGGCCGAAACCGGCTTCTTGCCCTGCGCCATGGCCTCCCCCGCCTCGGTGGTCGATGACCCGATGCTAGGCGAGGCCCGTCGACGGGGACAGCCCGGGCGCCGAGGGTGCGACCGTGGTCTTCCGGCGGCATACGCTCTGGGTATGAGGACGACTGGGCGAGGCGTGCTGGTGACCGGGGCGTCGCGGGGGATCGGTGCCGCAACGGCGCAGGCCTTCGCGGAGCGGGGAGATCGGGTGGCGGTGCACTACCGCTCCGGGGAGGCCGAGGCGCGGGCGGTGCTCGCCGGCCTGTCCGGTGAAGGACACGTGATGGTGCAGGCCGACCTGGCCGACCCGCAGGCCGTGCGGCGGCTGGCCGACGAGGCAGCCGAGGCCCTGGGCCGCGTCGACGTGCTGGTCAACAACGCCGCGCTCTTCCTCGACCCCGCCTCGACACCGGCGGGGGGCAGCCGCCGCGGCGACCACCGCATCACCGACGTCGACTACGACGACTGGGTGCAGGCCTGGCAGACCACCCTCGCCACCAACCTCCTCGGCCCGGCCAACCTCACCTGGTGCGTCGCCCGGCACATGGGCGAGGTGCCTGCGGGTGACGGCCTGCCGGTCGGACGCATCGTCAACATCGGCTCGAGGGGCGCCTACCGCGGCGAGCCGCACGTGCCGGCCTACGGGGCGAGCAAGGCCGGGCTGCACGCCCTCGGCCAGTCGATGGCCGTCGCGCTCGCGCCGGTCGGCATCTCGGTCGTCTCGGTGGCGCCGGGCTTCGTCGCGACCGAGATGGCATCCTCCCTGCTCGACGGGCCCGAGGGTGACGGGATCCGCGCCCAGAGCCCCTTCGGGCGGGTGGCCACGCCGCACGAGGTCGCACGGGCGGTCGTCGCGCTCGCCGACCCGGGGGCCGAGTGGTTCTCGGGCGCCGTCGTCGACCTCAACGGCGCCAGCCACCTGAGGTAGGTCGCCTGTCGAGGGAAACTTTGCCGGTCAATGTCCAACAGGGCCTCAACTTCGGCACAAAGTGGCGTTCGCCGGGGTGGTCCGTCTGTGAGACTGGACGCACAGCGAACGACCGCGACGCCTTCGGGGCCACCCCCACGAAGGCCATCGAGCACTCACATCGACAGGGGCCCCCATGGGCGAGGCGACGACGCCATCCACCACCATCACCACCGACGCGACGTCCCACCTGGACGTCGCGGT
>JALYVC010000088.1 GCA_030853445.1 Actinomycetota bacterium
CCCGGAGTACGAGCCCGAGCATTGGTCACGGCCTCGACGACGATCCGGGTCAGGTCTACCTCCGTGCAGTCCAACGGGCGGCCGGCATCGAGGCGGGTGAGCAGCAGGAGGTCGTTGACCAGCCGACCCATCCGCTCCGACTCGCTGTCGATGCGGTCCAGGGACGCGTTGACGGGTTCGGGAAGCCCCGGTGTCATGCGCGCGAACTCGGCATGGGCGCGAATGGTCGCAAGGGGTGTGCGCAGCTCGTGGCTGGCGTCTGCGATGAAGAGCCGAAGCTGCTCCTCAGTGGCGTGGCGGGCCCGGAGCGAGGCCTCGACGTGCTCGAGCAGGTGATGAACCGCCAGCCCCACCTGTCCCACCTCGGTGCTGGGGTCGGTCGGGAGGTCACGGTCGCCGAGGTCGACATGCCCGGCGTCCAGTGGCTGGGCGGAGACCTCGACGGCGACCCTGGCGACCGCCGTGAGGGGACGCAGCGACCACCGGACAAAACTCATGCTCGCGATCGCACCGGCGATGACGATCACCAGGAAGCTGACCAGCTCGATGACGGCGACCCGAGCCAGGGTCTCGTCAACCGGGCGCAGCGGCAGCCCGGTGACTTGGACGTCACCGTCTCGCCCCGCGGTGGCGATGATCCGATAGTCGTCGAGCGTCTGAAGCTCCAGAGTGACCGGAACACCGTTGGGCACCACCGAGGCAATGTTCTGAACATCCGCTGTCGTCAGGAGAATCGGCTGGTTCGAACCATCTGGTCGGACCACCGCCGCCGTGGCGGGTACACCAGAAATGAGTCGCACTCCGAGTGTGCCGACCGACTGCCCGGGAGCTGTCCCGGCGTTGTCTGCGTCTGGTTCGCCGGCACCAGGATGCTCGAGGCTGACGCTGTACCGCCCATTCGCATCGACCAGGAGCGCGTCGAGGCGATCCATCAGGAACCATCGCAGAGCCAGAGCTGTCGTGACGGCAACCGCCAGACAGGCCGTCACCAACAGCACGAGAAGCCCGGTAGTCAGGCGGGATCGCAAGGTCCGGGGCCGTCGGGCCGACAGGTGTCGGAGCCTCATTCGCAGGCCTTGATCTGGTAGCCGGCTCCCCGCCGGGTATGGATCATGGGGGCCCGGCCGGCGTCGATTTTCTTGCGGAGATAGCTGATGTAGAGCTCGACAATGTGGATCTGGCCGCCGAAGTCATCACCCCAGACCTCGTCCATGATCTCGGTCTTGGACAGGACACGTCGAGGGTTGGACATGAGGTACTGCAGCAAGGAGAACTCGGTGGGGGTCAGCTCGACGTACACTCCCCCGCGGTGAACCTCCCGTGAGTCGAGGTTCATGCGGAGGTCTCCGACGACGAGCTCCTCGACACCACCCGGATCGGCCACCCCCACCCTCCTCAGCAACGCGCGTACGCGGGCGATGAGCTCTTCGAGGCTGAACGGCTTGCTCAGATAGTCGTCCGCTCCGGCCGTGATGCTGCCGATCCGATCCTCGACACCGTCACGGGCGGTGAGGAAGATGACTCTCACCGTCAGGTCGAGGCTGGTCAGGCGTCTCAGGGTCTCGAGGCCGTCGATGTCGGGCAGCATCATGTCGAGGATGACGACGTCCGGCCGGAAGGTCGTGGCAATGGTCAGCGCCTGACGACCTCCGTATGCCGTCTGCGCGTCCCAGCCCTGAAGTCTCATCACGCTGGTGAGGACATCGGCCAGGCTCTGCTCGTCGTCGACGACCAGCACGCGCAGCGGGGAGCCGTCTGCGCGGGTGAGTCGACCCCTGCCGGGGTCGCCCAGTTGATGTTCTGACATCTCGCTCACCCCTCAGCGCGTCCAGATGGCAAACTCCCGCCGCGAAACTGACGGCCTCGAGTGGGCTGGCGGCGCGCCGTGGTGCTGCGGACAGCATCGCATTAGCGGGGCGGCGCGCAACGCTGAGAATCCTCTGAACCCGCTGTGCGCGTTCGGGCGGCCCGCAGATCAGGCGAATACCCTCCCAGGCGATTCAGAAGGTTTCCAGACAGTCTGGCTTGCTCGCGCTGTCAGGATACGACGGTACCGACGGCGCCGCCGTACCCCGACCCGACCAGAGGCCGCCATGACACCCGACCAGCTCAGAGCTACCGGCCGACGCCGGGTGCGAAACGTCACCACCATCGTCGCCGGACTCGCGCTGACCGGGTCGTCGGCCGTCGCAGTGGGGCTGGGTCACGAGCACCAGGCAGCGTTGACAGCGTCATCCGCGGCGGCTACGGCTCAGCAGCAGACGGCCGCCCAGGCGAAGACAGCTCAGTTGGCCCGCGACCAGGCCGCTCAAGTGGACGCCCAAGCCGCCGCCGCACAAGCGGCCACTGTCCAGGCCGCAGCGGCACAGGCTGCCGCCCGCACG